>JAQTZK010000002.1 GCA_028687815.1 Candidatus Altimarinota bacterium
AGAATTCTTTGAAAAAATTGTATTGGGATACCAAAAGGCGAGTCATCTGGAGATGTTTACTGATAGATGGTGAACTATTGATGCTATTGGAACTCCTGAGGAGATTTCGGTGAGAATTTTGAATTTTCTCTGAGAATAGAAAGTAACCTCAATAAATACCTCATTTTTTGCCGTCATGGACAGAGTGTGGTATTTTTTTGTATATAAAGTTCTTTTTTATGGCTGAAACATCAAAAACAAATGTGGAACCTGGATATTTGAGTCATGATCCACGTATCACGAATTCTATTGCCCAGGAATCTTTAGAGTCCAAATTGATTGCTGACTACCATTTGAATCGAGAAGAGATTCGAGTGATTGCCGAAGCGTATAAACTTCGCCGAAAAGAGTTATTTTTGGCAACTCGAAAAGAGTTGCAGGATTTCATCAATCAAGACTACCGAGCGGCCAACGAGGAAGCTCTTGGATGATCAAAAGGAGTAAAAATCTTACAAGAAGCATTGAAGATTAAAGCTGATGGGAGATTTGGACCAGCAACGTTCCGAACTTTGATAGATTTTCAAAAAAAGAGTGGACTTAAGCCGGATGGAGTTGCTGGACCACGTACTATTTTGGAGCTCAAAATTGCTGAAAAAATCAATGGTACTGAAAAGCCAGTTATTGAACCTGTTCCAGAAAAAGTAGAACTGCCTGTTGTGCCTCCAAAACCAAGTGCGACGAAAATTATTGATAGATTTGAAGTTCAAGCAAAAGCTATTCAGGAAAATCTTAGTCATCTGAGAGCGGCTCGAGATGAGAATACTGGATTTGCCAATGTGCTGATTGATGATGCTCGAAGTATCTTTGGTGCGGAAACTGGGAAGGCTATATATGAAAAAACATGGCAATCGATTCAAACAGAAGGACGTACATCACTTGCGGAACTTAAGGCTTCCATAGAAAATATAGAAATGACTGAAATGGAACAGGCTCGATTGAACAAGCTAAACCGCTCTTATTCTCAAATGCTTAAGCAAGAACTCGGTGGGCCAGAAGTAATCGCGAGCATAGTTGCTTCTGCAAATGCATTACCAGATACGGTTGTAGCAGCAGGATATGGAGTGGTTGGAATTGGAAAATGAGCGATTGATTTGGTAACCAGTATTTTTGATATTACTATTTTTCTTGCCAAAATGGTACTTCCAAAGCATCGAAAAGCTGTTTGACAACAATGGGATCAATTAGTAGAAATGTCTGAAAAATCAGGTGGTGTTACTGGACTCATGTCAGATGCCTTTCAAGCAGAAGTAGCACGAGTACAAAGTTTACCTGCCAATCAGCAGTCTGAGGCTATGGGAAAAATTTCTGGAAATGTTTTAGGAATGTTTGGAATTGGAGTTGGAGCAGGAAAACTTGCCCAAATGGGAAGTCAATTTATGGCAAAAAGTGCCGCTGCACAAGCCGCACAAAATGCTGCAGAAACTGCAGCAAAAGCTGCTGATGCCGCAGCAAAGATAGCAAAACAAAAAGTGCTAGCAGCTCAGTACATGGCAAATATTTCTAATACTCAAGCTACAGCGACACAATCAGCCACGGTTGCTGCTCAAGAATTAACCGCTCATACCGCAGAAGCCGCAAGGCAAGCTGTCGAGGTTACTAAGCTGGGTACTCAAGCAGCTCTTGCAAAAACTCAAGCTATCTCTGCAAAAGCTGGATCTATTATCCTGAATGGTCCCGCAGAAGCACTTATGACAGAAATGACCAGTGCTGCCTTTAATAAGGTATTTTTACTAGTTCAGGCAAAAAAAGCACAACCCATGATTTTGCAAGATGCGATTTCCAAAGCATTTTTAGACAATGTAGAACAAAAAAAATTAGCAACTGCTGCAGGTGATACCTTCAAATTGAAAGAACTGGAAAAACAAGAGAAATTTCTCAATGAAGTTCAGGAAAAACTCAACGGTATGCCTACGCTTCTGGATGCAAATATTTCAGTTCCAAAACCTCCGAGAAAACCAGTTACGAATATTTCAAAAAATGAACCAAAAGGCTGAGTAAAACCAGAAATTCCAAATGAACTGAAGGCTGTCAAATCATCAGATGCTCCAACTCAACCTGAGGCAACTCCAAAGTCTGAACCAGCGGCAGAAACAAAAGTTGATACCACTCCTCCGGTCGTAGAAACTCCAAAAACGGTTGAAACTCCAAAACCAACTGAAACTCCAAAACCAACTGAAACTCCAAAACCAAAAATTGCTAAGGAAAAAATTCCAAAATCCACTCAAACGGATGCTCAAACTCCTGATGCTTCCATTCATTTCCCAACAGAATTTATCTATAATGAAAAAGGTACGTTGACGAGTAATATTCGAAAATTTAGACAAGTTTTTAATCCTGATCGTGTGAGAAATACTTGATTATCAGAAGTAGAATATAAAAAGGTGGAACTATGGATTTCCTCATTTAATCGGGTACATGATACTATGAAGCAGGCAAAGAATAGTGGTAATGCTGTAGCATTAGAACGAGCTACTCAAGATATCGAGTTGTTTCTGAAAAATCCTGAAGCAGGAGTTCAACGAGTAGTTTCAGGAAAATATGGAGCTGAAACACAAGTAAAACGTGAATCTGAAAAATCAAATCCAGATGATTTTCTTAAGAATATGTTTAATCGGTATTACACCGAGCTTGTGGAAAAATTTTCTCCAGTTCGTGAATTACCAGGTTCTCCAAAACATATTGAACAATTACTTGCCACTGATGTCTTAGCTTTACTGCGAGAGGCCATGGAAACTGGAAGAATTAGTTCTAATGAGGCACTTATGAATATTCATACATTACGTACGAATCACCGAGCATTTATTGAAACAAATTTAGGGATTTCATTTGAAACAGCTCTGGCTCGTCGAACCGATGCGTGGAGACGAGCACAATCACCATCGGCACGTGGGTGAAATAGTACACGAAACGGAAGATAATATTTTTTCGTAATATTTTCTTTTTTTCGTAAATAGATTTGTTTAGATTGAGTGTACATAACTTCTTATTATGCACACTCATTTTTACAGCGGTTCTGAGGGATTGAAAAATCCAAAAGCTCATTTAGTTACGGTTAACCAGTCTCGTAAGCCTATTTTTGGAATATATAATTCGTATTACAAAATTCGAGGACTTTTGGTACCGATTTCTGAAGCTCCAGCAATGGAAGAGTAAGTGGTAAAGCTCGGAATACCCGTTTGAATTTGAGCATACATGCATGCAAAAGGTATATCGTTTCGGTATTCCTTGAGGTGTATGGGACGTACTGAAACTTCAAATCCATAGCAAGTTCGAAAAGTATCCTGGACATATTTTCGAATATCTCCTTGTGTAGGTGGAAACAAAAATGGAGCGTAAATATCATTACTAGACGAATAGTAAACCTTGTGATCTTTATGGAGTATGACTTCTATTTGTGCATCTTTTTGAGGAAAGTATCGAACTGGCTTTTTGACCGTAATTTCTAACATTCCTTGAGTATTTTTGAAGTGACAATGTTCAAAAGGACTCTCGGCGTGGTCAATGGTTTCTTTACTATTTTTGGAATATATAGAGGCAAAATCCATGAGGGCTCCATTGATGAGTTGACTGCTATAGGTTTCGCTTTGGAATTGAGCAAGAATTTCTGTTTTTTGAAGTGGACTTAACCTGATAAACCTCGATCCAAAATAATACCGAGAAAATACCTTCTCGAGATTGGTATCAAAGGATAGAGTAGGTATATTATAGACAAACGCACGAATAGCTTCGGCAGTATAGGGGCCAATTCCTGGAAGTGATTTGAGCGTTTCCGTTTCTATAGGAAACCTGTCATGATACTGCTCGTGGATAATTTTTGCACAAGCCAGGAGATTACGAGCCCGAGTGTAGTAACCAAGTCCCTGATAGTATGGAAAAAAGGTATCATAATCGGTCTCAGCAAGTGATCTAAGAGTGGGAAATCGCTCTAATACTCGGGCATAAAACCCAATGACTCGTTCCGCTTGAGTTTGTTGGAGAAATATTTCAGATAGCCAAACACGGTACCCTCGTTCTATATCATTCATGCCATTCAGATTTCGCCAGGGGAGATGATTTCTTCCATGTTTTTGATGCCAGGAGATAAGTTTTGAATATTCAAAAAGTGGGAACAAAGTACAAAATTATAATTTTTATTAGCGTACCTGTTTGCAAAAAAAAGTAAACTGTACAATATAGGAATAGTTTATTTTATTTGTTTTTATGATTATCACGCTCGCAGGACATCATGGTGCTGGAAAGTCAACACTTTCCAAATGATTAGTAGCACATTACTGACTCAAAGCCTACTCTGCTGGGGGAATGATGCGTGAACTGGCTATGGAGCGAGGGGTGAGTTTGCTTGATCTGGGTCGAGATGCTGAGCGGGATGGTGGTGAGATTGATAAATTATTGGATGCTCGTTCTGTCGAGTTGGGACAAACTCACGATAAATTTATTATCGACGGACGACTCGCATTTCATTTTATTCCACATTCGTTTAAGATTTTTTTGACGGTTCCACCAGAGGAAGCAGCCAAGCGCATCTATCACGATGAAACTCGTGCTGGTATTGAATCACATGTGAGTATTGAAGATACGATTCAGAATATTCGTACTCGAAGAGAAAGTGAAAATCTCAGATATCGAGAATACTACGGACTCGACATCTATGATATGAGTCACTATGATTTGGTAATTGACACCACAGGACTCAAAATTAGTGATGTGTTACAGAGAACGATAGAGGCTATCGAACACAGAAAACAACATCATCCCATCATGTAAATTATGCATTCTCTTGACTATTCTCACCCGACTTACCTTCATCATACCGACGGTGGAAATGCTCTTTTGATGCCAGAAAATGGAGAAAGTCGCCTCAGAATTGCTGCAGTAAAACCTGGAACATTGGACGATGTTCAGTTATCGAATGAAATTGCTTTTTTAAGTTCTGACGATGGAGAAGTACGAGCAGGTTTTGGACTTGAATTTTTTATAAAAACGAAGATTTTCGAAATACCTACTTGGATTTTTGATAACCATAATCATGCTTTGTATTTTTGGTATGAGGCTCGAAAGATGGGGTATATCCAAAATGGAGCCACCCTCGTACATATCGATATGCACTCAGACTTGTGGAAAAATGAATTCATACTATCACCACAGGCTTCGGAGAATCTGGAAGAAGTTTGGAAATTTACTAATTTTTTTTGTAATGTGGGTAATTATATTAAGCCTGTTATGCAAGAAGGACTTATTGGTGAGATAATTCGAATAGAAGGTGAGCAGGATCTTATGCGTGAAGCAAATCGTATACTACCAAAAAATGTTATTCTCAATCTGGATTTAGATTTTTTTGCAGAAGAACTGGATGATATAGATTTTGAATTCAAAAAACGAGTCATCCTCCATTTTGCCAAACAAGCTCAGGTAATTACGGTTGCTACGAGCCCTTTTTTCATACCAGGAGATCGGGCGATATCAATGCTACATAAGGTTTTTACATAAAGTTCAACATAAAAATCTGTGAATAGATGAATCATTTTGAACTGAGTAGGATATATTTTGAAAAGTAAAAAACCCTCATGGCTGAGGGGTGACTTTCCATTGCAGAAAGTTATTCATGGCAGGTCATGCAAGAAGCATGCTTGGGGATATCCATTTGGATAGAAGTGAGCGAATCTGAGAGTACATTGGTTATACCGCAGATCGAAAATACGATCCAATTTTTCCCAACAGGTGGGAGTTTGTGGTTTTTGTTTTTGAGGAGGATGTCGAGAGCTTTTCGAGTAGCAATGTGACAGAGTATGCCTTGATCTACCCCAAGACCAGGCATGGCAGATGTGTCACGAGTAGAACTACAATCCCCCTTGCGAGTAGCTTTGACGTAAGTGTTGATAAAGTGCTTCCTTCCGATATGTTCCGCCAGACAACAGTAGCAACCTTCACCCGGCACCGCGGCAAAAATTTCACCGCCTGTACCACCTTCGAACATGCCCACAAAAATAGTTGGCACGCCGAGTTCCACGCTGATTTCATTGAGAAAAAATCGTGAAGCTTCGGTGTCAGTGGCCACGATAAGAAGATCGCTTTTGGCGATTTCAGCTCGTAGGTGCATTGAGGTGAAAATATCTTCAGCATATTGAGCAATCGAAAGTTTTTGTCCCGATTGCCGTTTGAGATATTGAGACACTGCATCCACTTTTGGGAGATGTATGTACTCGATACCACAAGGATGCCGTATGAGATTTTCTAGACTGAGTACGTCCATATCGAAAAAGGTAAATTTCTCGACCCCACATTTGGCAAGTTCGACGGGGATGGGAGCTCCGCCGCCGAGACCCACTACCGTCACGCGCATTTCTGCAAGTGGAGGCATGAGGGCATCTCGGCGTTGGTTGGCCGAATGGTACGGATGAAGTGAGTTATTCGCCATGCTGGTAGAGATATTTTGCAGTTGTGAGAGCTGATCAGGATTGAAATTTCTGGCATCCTTTTGAGTAACCAGAGTTCCATTCGTATCAATCATCGCCCCTTTTCCTGCGGTATACACATCAATGACCTCACTGATTTTCTGAGGGTTGATAGGTTTTCTTTTGCCGGGAATACCAACATCTTCGAGACCGGGAATGCGATATTCATTGGTTTGATTTTGTGACATGATTTTCTCCTAAGTGGTGAGAGTGAAGTGAAAAAGGATTGGTTATTCCGGGAGTGGCCAATACCCACGAACTCGTTTGAATTCGTAAGCATGGAGCCACATAATGGAATATTCAAGGATGGTAATGCCCGTTTGATTGGGAGTCCAACCTTTGTTGACTCGGTCATTTTGATCCATGACACAAAGTCGCAGTCCACCTGAGGAACTGCCGTAGTTATGATAGTTGTGACCACTATTCTCAGACTTGCTACAAAAATCAATGACATCTCGATCTTTCACGTAACATTCGGGCTTCGTAAAAGGATAGGTATCGGGGTAAACGATTTGGAGAATATATTGATTCCCACTCATCGTTATGACGGGACCCTTGAGATACATCGTATCTTCATCTCGGTAGATACCGATATTCGGAAATTTTGTATACAGTTCTTCCGCTTCAAATTTGAGTCGCCGAATATATTTTTCTATATTTTGGCGAACCCATTTTGGATAGGGATCCATGATAACTCCTTTTTTGGTTTAGGTGAGGGAATCAGGCACTTCGCCGCTATGACGAATTACTCGGTTTGCATGAACGAAATGACTTCCAGATGGAAGTGGCGGAACTCTATTTTCGGTAATAGGAGTTCTGGAAGTAGGAAAGAAAGTATTCCGCTTATCTTGGTAGATCTGGCTTAATTTTCTGCTCCAAATCTCCAGTTTTTGTGTTCCAATAATTCCAATAGTAAACCAAAGACACGTAGCAATCGCGAGTATTACCAGTAGAACTGGACGCATCACTCCCCAAAACTTTTCCCAGAGAGAAAGTTCAGGAAATGTAGCCATTCTAACTAAGGATGTACCGATAGCATTTTCTATCTTGGGTATTTCTTTTGGTATTTCTGAAGTCACCACCGTGGTTGGTGCTTTCAGAAGTTGTGCCTTTTTTTCAATCAAGTCAAGTTGATTGATAGCACTTGCTTCTGAAATTTCACCCGCTTCAAATCGCTCCATTACTTGACTGGCTTCCGTTCGAATTTCTTCTTTGGTGAGCGCTAATGCAGAAGTTGGAATTCCAAGAATACCCATGAGACCACCAAAAATACATCTGATGATCCACATGTGAAATCTAGAAAAATCCACAGGTATATTTTTCATGATTTACTCCGTAAGTTGATGAATTCGTTTCAACTGATTCTCTAGTCGTTTTGATTTTTTCTTTATCAAAACTCCTGGAGGAGCGGTTTCGACGAGGGTAGGGGTAGGGGATTTTTCTACAGGGAGTATCATTTGAATTTCGGGTCTCTTTTTGGGATATACTCCCCAGACACCTTTTTCCGCTCGATATTCCATTTCGGGTCTGGGTGGCTCATAAGTCGTAGCACATCCTGAAAGCATGATGACAAGTATCAAGACTAAGTGTTTCATATTTCCTCCAAATAGGTTAGAGATAGTTGAGTCGAAGTTGATAGTAAATGTAGGCTGTGAAGTCTACATGGAGATTGATTTGAGCATCTACTGGTATGATTTGCCGAAGCCAAGGGTATGGTATTTCTACCAATTCTTGATTTTGATAAAAAAATATCCGGAGTCGCCCCGTCTGTTTTTCGACGAGAAATTCGATGTACGAAATTCCCGAACGAAAATTTGGATTCATGAGCTTGAGTTTCCAATGGTGTTGCGTGGTGATAATTGGCTCTGAAGTATCACCAAACATCGATCCTACTTTGACGGTCGCATTCAGTTTTTTCTTGACCGTCATGGATTCAGTGATGATGATCCACCGCGCGATACGGTACAAAATCTTCACGATTCCCCAAAAAATCAACCAACTAGCCACCACCAAAAAGATGAACAATCCCACGAAGCGCGGAAATCTTCCAGAAAATAGAATTTTCGAGAGGATATCCGCTGCAAATTCCGCTTTGAAAAGATTCCAAAATGAATGCATGGCATCCTCCTAAGTATGTTAATGAGCAGGTATCCGGGTTGGATACCGGTCGGAGAATAGTAGCGCTTGTATTCTCCGACCGATACCCATCTCTTTTAATTGATATGTATTTTCAATGGTCGCATTTCCTTAAATTCGTTGTCTTCAAATAAGAGTTGATAGGATCGTAATGCGTAACTAAATTGCCCACCATAAACGCTCCGCGGCAATACTACGACGTAGGAATCATGGCTCAATCTAGACACCTCCTCCTCAGTGATTCGTACCGCAATCGTATAGGGGTGAGTTTCGGCGCCTGGATATTGCATTTTCAAATCTCGTTTTGCTTCCTCAATATCTCCTTGACTGGGGCGTGAAAGATAATCTGGATGTTTGTGCCAATTGATAGCCCGCATAGCTCCACTAAAGATGATTCTTCGTCTCCCATCGGGTCAAAATTCTCATAATCGTTTTCATAAAATAAGTTCTGATTCTTTCTTTGGGAATGTATGATGAATCAGATCATTTGGATAGAGGAGATAGAAATCCCTTGCGATTTCCAAATTTTTTGGTCGACAAGAGGTATTGGTAATAGTCTGATCTTCCACTACTGGATTGGCTAAGATATTCAGTGGGAGTGTTTGATGGTCGATATCGTAGGCACTTGCCATCCAAAAACCGAGTACTTCCAAATTCGCATCTCGAACTTTTGGTATTTCTATATGTTCGTATATGACTTGAAGATGAGATCTTGGAAGACTCACCGCAAGAATATCTCTCATATCTCCTGATTTGATGGTTTCTCGTTGGATTAACATATCAAAATAGAGGGTGTCGAGCATAGATTCAAGAGAAAATTCTGGACTGAGAGGGGAGAGAAGTGACGTATACGAAGTGATTTCTGACTGTACATGTGATCGTGCTGCATCATGATCGTACCAAACGATGGTAGCTTGGACTCAAGATTCTGTATAAGCAACCAATACTTGATATTGTCATCAAACGGTGCTGCCGCGATACCTATCGATGTGTTTGTTCGAATCAAACGATTCAATTTCATTGTCGATTTCCCATCCGTAGATATTGAGAAAATGTTCATGAATTTGTTTCTGAATTCGTAAAGCAGACTCACTGAGTTGAAATGTAGAAACTTTATCGTTTCATGTAAGTGTTTCTTCGTGCTTGACTATTGATTCCGTTCCAATTTGATCTACTGGTAATCAGTCAGAGATTACCTCCAATTTTTCTCAATCTACACTCTGATTTCATGTATTCGCTAGTCAATCACTATTTTGAATTCTATCTCATGTTAATAAAGAATTCTCAGGTGCTATCACCTTCAAGGCGTTTATTTTTTCAATGGAAACTACTGTTGGAGCTGGTGTTGCCTTATATCTCACTAATCGATATCCAATATAGCCTCCCGCCCCTAAAATCATTCCCCCTCACATTACTCAAAGTCACATTTCAAATGAAGTATTAACAAGTGGTATTTCTGGATATAAAATTTTTTCATGTGTTATTACTTCCAGTGGCACATCAATTACAGGACTTGTTTGTTCTATGTAAATTTTTGTAATTTCTTTGATTTCTTGCTCGCTGAGTTGACGAGCTATAGTATCGATACTTATATGATCTGAATATCCACGATTTCTGAGTGTTTCGGCGATGATTCCCTGAGGATGATGTACTATTTCTGAAATGCTTTGATTGAGTGGTACGAGTTGCTCACTTTGATGGAGTCCGATCCCCATTTTTAAACCTTCTACTCTTCGAATCATTTGCTCCAGAGTAATCCAGCCCTGCTTTGGATGATCCTGTCGGATATCTTGTGCTATCTGCCCTATATCAAATGTTGGAGATGGTGGAGCAATAGGAGGAATAACAGGTTGACTTACTCATGCAGAAATCATCTCTGATCCAACATTCAGAGCGAGTATTCCTGCAACTGTGGCTGTAGTTGCACCAACGATATTTGCTATAATTGTATGTTTTCGTACCGATACATGGTGTTCTAAGAGCATAGTTTTCATTTGCTCATCTGAATAGGTTGATTCAATTTCTTGCATCAACCTATCAAGAGCCGCTGGTTCTTGGATATGTTTCACCCGATGAATCAAAGTTTCCATGGTCGTCAATCAATATTTCCCCCGAATGACTTCATAAAGCCCTTTACTGCTCGTAAATGCTCCCAGAGCACTTACACCAGCTCTTGCACCAAGAATGATACCAGCGGTCGCAAATGATCCCGTAGCAGTCGCTATGAGACCCCCTCATAAGAGTCAAAAACCAATGGCAATTCGCATGCTTGGATTTCCTTTCCAATAATAAAGCACTCGTTCGAGTGGACTTCGAGGTGATTTCATAGAAGATAGCATTTCGAATTCCAAGGCTTTTCGAAGTGGAGAGTATATTGTAGGGATAGAAGGCGCAGGAATGGTATTCATAGAGAAACAATGGAAACATCCCAGTTATACCTCGTAGAATCAAGAAAAAAAAGAAAAGACTACGAAATTTTTTTAATCTGAAATTAGTAACTTATTCTCATTATTTCGCCAATACAAAAATCACCCCTACGAAAACTTTTGTTTCATAGGGGTGATTTTTTTGTCATATACTGAGAATACTATTTCTCCTATATATACTATTCCTGATTTTCTGTATCTCGATTTGGATTGGTATAGAGTGTAATAGTTTCTTCCAAATTTGGAATAAGGATATTTTCCTCTTTTGGAATCCCTCGTTTTCCTTCCTTAGCTCTTCTCTCCAAATAATGTTTGTAAGCGAGCGTAGAAACATCTTGTTCTCCATGAACCAAAAGGAGCTTAGCATTGCGATGCCGTTCACCGTGACGCTTGCTTCGTTTTCCATACTCCATGATTCCAAACAGATCATTTTCATCTCCATGAGCTGAAAATCCACCAAGATGATGTATTTTAGATCGAACTTCCAATTTGAGACCATCGATATTGATTGATTTTTTACCAGAAGTTAGGTCTCGACCGATGGTGCCTTCAGATTGATACCCAGCAAATGCAAATTCAAAATCAGGATTATTGGAGAATCGCTTAAGGTAGTCCAATACTGGTCCACCACTTGCCATACCTGATCCCGTTACAATAACTCTAAATTTTTTACTCTTTTCGAGTCCATCTCGATCTTCACTTTTGAAGATTTGGTACGCATTTTTGTCCATGAGATTGTCTGAGAACACCTCATCTTCTGCATGTCGTCCAGCGAGCATGGTTTGTTGAATTCCGAGTGGAGAATCAAGAACAATTTCCCCTTCAAAGAATTCATTTTTCTTTAATTCGATCAAATGATGAAGTATGGAAGCACATCGTTCTATCGCAAAGGTTGGTATAATAAGAGCCTTCTTCCCCTTATTGTAAGCATCCCGTATTATATAGCCGAGATTTTCTACCGCAAATTCTCTTTCGAGATGAAGTTTTCCTCCGTAAGTAGTTTCGTGAGCAAAGGTATCGATGACTTCATTCACCGGAAGCTTTGGTATTCCGTAGGGGTGAAAATCTCCCTGAAGCCGTCCAAGATCTCAGGAAAACATAACATTGTAAGTCTCTTCACCTTCCAATTGAAACTTGAGAATTACCATCGCACTTCCAGCAATATGTCCCGCATTGTAGAAGGTAGCCTCAATACCTGGCTCAATCTCAAATCGTTCATCATATTTATGAGTTTGGACGAACAATTCTACCTTGGACACATCTTTGAGATCATAGAGGGTTTTCTTTGGCACTTCAATATTCTTCTTAATACTCGCCCCAGCTATAAAACTCTTAGTTTCAAGATTATAGAAACCATGTTCACTGAGGAGTTCTCGTGATGATTGAATTTTTGATGGAGATACTTCATGAATAGCCTTTCCACCATGGATTCGATTCTTAATTTTAGCACCTTGTTGTCCTTCGCCAAGTGATGGGGGAAGTTCTCCCGTACCCTTGAGTCGATCTCCATTTCGTTTGTTCTTTGGAATTCCTTTACTTTCTGCATTTTTTACAATTCTAGAGGCATCCTGAATGGCAATGACGAGCTTTACATATTTACGATACTCTTCATCGTAATTATTCTCGCTAATTTTCGCAGAATCCTTGAGGCCAATAAGGGCACTATCCCAAGTTACGGGAGTACAGTGAATTTCTCCCACAAACTCCCCATCTTCTTTGGTCATAAGTGGCAATCTACCCGCATGGTCAAGGTGAGCATGGGTGAGTACCACGTGATCAATAGATGCAGGTTCTACAGAGAGTTTTGCATTTCGTTCTGCTCATTTTCCTTGGAACATTCCACAATCTAAGAGTATTCTTACTTTTTCACCCGTTCGTTTTAATACTTCAATAAGGTGAGAACTCCCAGTGAGGCTAGTTTCTGCGGTTCCTACTCCACCCAGTGAGGTCCAAGTTATAGAATCAATCGGATTTCTACGATTTTTCCGTTCCTCCTGTATTGAGGTAATGAGTTCTTGATCCACTGTTACTTCAGGTGTTGGGGCTAACCCCTTTCATTTGTAACCCATAAACTTGGAAAACTTAAGAAAATTTTATTAGTAATAAGTATTTTATAACTAATTGCAAGTCGATTTGTCACAAAATGAAAAACTCGTATTTTTACTTGACTTTTTCTAAAACTTACTAAGTTAATAACTAGAAATTGATTTAGTCAAATCATTTATTATCCCCTCAAATATGCGTATTTCTGCCTCAAGAATACTATTTTTCGCAACAGTAAGCCTTGCAACAGCTTTTACATCACTCCAAGCTTCAGCCAGCAGTTTTGATAGTATGTACTCAGGTTCTCCGGACTTGGTATTCAATGTGCTCGAGCAAAAAAGTGCTACTACCTTCGCTTTTGTCATCTGCAATCAGGGTGATATAAGTACTGGTAATGGTAAACTCAATATCGTACTTCAATCCAATGAAGGACAAATAGAGGAACGAACGTATCAGAATACGAGTATTGCTTCAGGGGTTTGTGCCAATCTTTCTATGTATTCAGTTGAGGGATACACTACCGCGACCAAACGAAGAACGGCTATTACTGGAACTATTCGTTTTGAAGGCGGGAGACGAGAACTCAAAACCAACAACAACCAAGTAGTGCTTCCAGCTCGGAAAGCTCGTATTGACGTATCTGATGTAAACTATGCTTACAGCAACAAGGCTGCTCCATCAAATAATCCGGTCTATGATCTATGGGGAAATTCAGAAAATGAGACAAAATGGTACACGACTAATCCATCAAATTATAATAACAATAATTCTGGTTACTATAATCCTACTCCAGTTACTACTCCCACTAACAATCCTGTTGGATATTACGATAGTACGGGTTACTACGATAGTACGGGTAACTATGTAAATACCACTAATAATAGCGTTAATAATAATGGCTATTACGATAATACGAACAACTATAATAACAATAACTATTACAATTCTACTGGCTATTACAATAACAACGGAAACTACACCTACTACAATCCAAATGGAACCAATGGAAATATAGTTCCCGCAAGTCCAACTTGGGCGGTACGACAGGGAAATCAAAACATGGTATTTATTTATACCGGGTATAACCAAGGTTCATGGTACAGTTACGGACCAAATAATAATGGTAATTATACTTACTATCCATTCAACGGAACCAATCAAAATTACGATTACTACAACACGAACAACAGCTATAATACCGGTAATTCATTCAATTCAAATCAGCCAAGTTACAATACTTTCGCCCCAGGAAACTATAATTCTTCTTGTCCACAATGGGTAAAGAATTGGAATACTTCTGCACAAGTCTATCAATGGCAATGTTCCAATACATATACTACTCCAGTGGGAAATCCAGATCTCTATCTCAGTGACCTCAAACAAAATCGAGGGCGATCAGAACTTATTGGTAAAGTGTGTAATCAAGGAGATAGTATGACTACCACTCAACAGATCGCTATTCGGATAACGAATGGTTCATACAATACTTCTACTGCTTCATTTGTTCAACTTCTCAAAGGTGGATGTTCTGACATTACTATCCCTTTTGGAAATCTCAATCTGAATTGGACTGGCGGACAATATGTCCTCTATGCTGAAATTGATATCTACAGTAATGTTACCGAAGTTCGAGAAGACAATAATGCTTCGTACTGGAGAATCCAACTCCAATAAGAGTGGACTTCTGAAAAATGCGAACTTCAAGTTCAAATCTGCGTTCCTCGTTCACCGTAGCGTCTGCTACGGTTCACTCTGGTACTCGATTTTCACGTGAATTTCATCATTTTTGAGAAGTCCTGAGAGACAAGGGTGTCTAATTAGATCCCTATTTACCAGCGATTCTCAAAAAAATCAGAAGTCCCAGCTTCTGATTTTTTTGAGTTCGGATATACTGTTCAAAATCTTCCCGCTTTCCTATGCGAAACATCTATCTCATCGACGGTTACAATCTCATTTATCGTTTGTTTTACGCCATTCCTCCTTTTACCACCAAGGCAGGTGAGCCCGTAAATGCGGTATTTGGTATGGCGAAATCGCTCATGGGCATGCATCAGTATGAAAAACCCGATCTCCTCTATTTTATCATGGACTATAAGGGGAAGACCTTTCGTGAAGAGCTCTATCCTGCGTATAAGGGGACTCGAGATCGTATGCCCGATGATCTCAAATCTCAAGAACCCAAGATTTTTGAGCTTCTCAAAGCTATGGAAATCCCTGTTTTAGAAAAAGAAGGGTTTGAGGCGGATGATATCATTGGTACCCTTGCGACCACGCTTCGAAAAGATCCAAATAATCAAATATATATCATTTCTGGTGACAAAGATCTCTATCAATTCATCGGAGGAAATGTCATGGTATATGACACAATGAAGCGTAAAATTGCCTATCGCGATGAAACTATCGAGAAGTTTGGTGTGCCTCCAGAACGAGTGGTGGACTATCTTTCTATTACGGGAGACTCTTCGGATAATATCCCTGGAATTGCCTGATTTTGACCAAAAAAAGCTCAAGCACTCATTGGTGAATTTGGCTCTCTTGAACAAATCTACGAAGCGCTCGATCAAGATCACCCAAGTATTACCGGAAAAACCAAAACTACCCTCATGGAACAACGAGAAGTAGCTTTCTTATCCAAAAAACTTGCGAGTATTCCGACGGACGTCCCTATGGATATGCTTCCCGAAGCTTCGTATATCTTCCGTGAACGGTCGCTGATTAATCCAGAAGTACGGCAACTATTTCGCACGCTCGAATTCAAATCACTCATCCCCGAAGATGATGTGCCATTGAAGGATTTTGCTTCTTTGGGAATCAAACCTATTCATATTGCCGATCTCACTGAACTGGATAAGTTGACTCAAGAAATACAAAAGCAGACTTCTTGCTCGATAGGGACTATTAGTTCAGATTATCGACTTACGGGCATATCTATGTTAGTGGGGGAACAGTCGTATATTCTTGATTTCTCAAAATATTCAGGAAAGGTATTTCTTGAAACATTGCTCAGTTCAGATATAGAAATAATCGGATACGATCTCAAAGAAGAACTCAAGCTTCTGTACGGATACATAAAAAACTCCTCTCAGTGAGGAGAGGAGCAGATTGGACTTATTTTTTAGGCGTAGAAGTATGGAGTTCCTACTTCCACTTCGGAAGTAACCTTTTGTGTTCTTTTTGAAACCATTCCTGCATTAGTAGAAGCATCGAGTACTTCAATAGATCCATTCACTACGGGGCCAAGAGCGATTTCTACATGAGTAATACTTCCACCCTTTCGGAGGAATACCAGATCTCCTCGTGCGACTGAGGTTACTGATTTTGGTCGTGCATTCATAGCAAGACCAGCGGCTGTTGTATCAAATCTGGAATGCACTACACGATTGTCTTTGAGGGCTTCCACGATGAGTTGTGAACAATCAATTGCCGTATCACCATTTGCCCCCATCTTATATGGTTTTCCTATATGTCTTTCTGCTGATGTAATCAAATCCTCTGGAGAAATCCGTGCGCCAGCAACAGCCTCAATTCGCGGTACTGCTTGGGCGATTTGAGCACTTGCTAGTCCTCGCTCATAAGCATTAGCCACCCCCATAGCATAGGTATGAGTACTGGTTCCGAGCCAGTCTTTTTTGAGCCTTGCTCCAGATAGAGCTCCTGGTCCACCAATATGCGTAAGGGCTACATAGTAGGAGAGGGAAGTTCCATCTCGTGCCATATCTTCCGCAATCTTAGTATTTGGTAAAATATGTTTTTCGAGATTATTGATAATGTATTTATCCATAATCTCTTCTTGAAGACTTGGATTATTGAGGAAATTCTGAATTTTTGGTTCTTCCGGAGGATTTCCGAGGTCTACTCCATATCCCTTGAGGGTTTCTACCGTAAATTGGTATTTTCCAAATGCCCAAGCTCCTGGTCGAACTCCACGAGCTTTTCATGCTTCATCATTTCGGGCAAGATACGCCATTCCCCCCGACTCATGTTTGGCAATAGCTGACTTATATCGATCGATATCAAGATTGAAGTTGCGATCTCCCATAACTTCTTTGGTCTTGCGAAGTCGAGCGAGAAGAGTGACAAACATTGGTTTTTCTTCTCCTTCTGCCTTCTTCTCATAGGTTTCTGCAATAGAAATCATCCGAGTAAGTCGTTCCTGATAGCTTCCATTTGATCCAGCCTCACTGGCAATCATGTTATAGAGATCGGAAGTCTTGTCTTCTTGCCTGCTTTTTTCGATAACACTTCGGAACTGTGCCATTGCCTTCGTGTCTTCTTCTTCCAGTGTAGTAAGTGTAGTTGGATCCGTTTCGATAGATTTCCCAATTTTAAAACCTTGATATTCTGGTTGTGAGATTTCTTTTTCAGAAGGAATTCGAAGGGTATAACCCGTATAAATAGGGAGATATTTTCCATTAATATCATAATATCCAGCTCGACCATTGATGATCTGACGAGTACCGACTCGAACATTCATATCTCGGTCGACTATCTTAATAATTCGAACACTCGGAGGAAGAATGTCCGCGGCACCAATTTTTGCATTAGCGGAACCATTTTTCCCAAAATCTATAATAATCTCATCTTCTTCTTTGATATCTTTGCTGTTGAGGGGGGATTCGATAGGAAGTCCATTTTGATCTATACTTCGTTTGTAAGCAAATACCTTTGATAGTACACCCCGTTCGATTTGTTCGAGAGAAAGGAGATTATCGGCATTCATGCTCTCAAATCCTCCAGTTTTCATCACTTCACGAGCTTGTTTTTTAAGCGCATCATTTTTGATCATACCATTTTCCGCGGTAATCATCTCGGCTCGTTGAGCTCGATTTTTTCCACGACTCATAGCGAGCACATGTTCTCGCTGGTTTCGTTTTTCATTACCAGAGAGTTGGGCTTCTTTGGCGGAAGCTAGACCTATTTCAGTATTGAAACGGTTGATTTCCATAGCAAAATCAAGTTGCTCTTTCGTAGCATCTTTGAGGATTTCTCCTGCTGATGCAAAGCGTTCCTTGATCTTGTCGAGGAATCCGAGTTCTTTCTCGGTATTTGTTGTATTGGTAGAGGTCATAGGTATTTTTTTCCACAATACCTTATATTTGTTACTATTACAAAAAACCTCTCACTTTTTGTGAGAGGTTTTCCTTGACAATTGTCTGATTTTTGAATTATGCCATTTGGCTGAGTGCTTCAGCTTCTGTGTCAGTAACTGATACAATAGTAGTAATACCTACGAGTTCGAGTGTATCTTTAACTTCTTCAGTCATGTTTGAGATACACATTTGGCCATTTCCATCTTCAATGTTACTGAAAATATCAGCAATATATCCAATAGACTTAGAGTTGAGGTACTTGAGACCAACAAGGTTGAAGAGGATTTTCTTTCCTGTGAAGTCTCCTACTGCGTTGTATACGCTCGTAAATGTCTTATCAGCGTTCGTTTCATCAAGTTCTCCATGGAACTCAAAAACCATGACGCTTCCAACTTGTTTGGTCTTGATTTCAATAGCGGTATTCATATTTTTTTATAATGTAATATAATCGGATTGTACCAAAAAGTTATAATAAGTGCAAATAAATTGCATTTTCACTCAGTCTCCGTAGCCTCCAATCATGAAAATACGTATTGTTTCCCTCTGAAAACTTCCTACTTTTTCCGAATCTCATTCAGGTATTGTATCTTTTTGGAAAGATAACCAAGCACAAGAAGATCAAAAACCTATCTATCAGCCAGTATGGCAATCCATTGAGTGGGGTAGGATGCTCATTGCTTCAGGACAAGCAGTGGATGTGGTATATTTTGGAGTATATCGAGATACAAAATTGCTCGCGTATGGAATTGGAGAAGTTCGCACAATTGGACTTGGATTTTCGGCTATGTTTTTTGTTGGTGGCCCACAATTCCTTCCAAATGAGATAGAGGCACAACACGTGCTCATGTGAGAAATTATGAAGTATGTTCGCAAAGAGTCACTTGTTTTTGCTCTTTTTGAGCCTATTTTTCCACTTAAATACCAGACATTATCTTTGTTTACCGCACAAACAAAATATTTACTGGAGCCTACCACTCGCCTTATTGATCTCACACAAACGACCGAAGAAATCCTTGCTGATATGAAACAAAAAGGGAGATATAATATCAAATTGGCAGAAAAGTGAGGATGTGAAGCTCGACATGTATCGGCAAATTCGGCAAATATCGATATTTTCTACAGATTACTTCAGGATACTACCAATCGAGATGGATTTTCGGCAAACAAGAAATCTTACTACGAGCATCTACTCAAGTCCAGAAAACATGAACATGAAGGTCTCTACTTCGTCTATTTTAGAGAACAAGTAATCGCTGCGGCTATTTTGATCATTTCCGGAACTACCGCAATATATTATTATGGAGCTTCAAGCTCTCATAGTGAACATCGCAAACTTATGGCCCCCTACGTACTTCAGTGGGAAATGATCCAGCAAAGCAAAAAATACGGTTGTCTTTGGTATGATTTTTTAGGAATCGCTCCTGAAGGCGAACTCCACCATCATTTGCAATGAGTGACTGATTTTAAATCAAAATTTTGAGGATATATTCACTCATATCCTCAAAAAAAACTATTTATTGCTCGTAAGATGGCATACTCGATCTATCGAGCTGTAAGATTTTTAAAATGAGCTTTTTCTTCAAGATAAGTGAAGTTTGTGGAGTAATCTATTCAAATTTTATTTGAAAAAATGCCAAAATGGACGTCTCTCGATTTCTTCTCGATTTTCGCGTCGCATTCGGGGTGGTTTTTTGTACATGGTACTTTTTGAAGGCGCAGATATTTTTGTTGTTGAAGGACTTGGTGGTAGTGCCCATGTGAAGTTATTAGATCAATAGGTTGGTCCAATGCAAGAACTATTAAGAATGCTTGTACCAGTATTCTCTCATTTTTGAAAATTTTTCAGTAGCATTCTTTCTTCTTGATTGACATTTTTTCTCGGCATCAGAACTCATCTTTTTTCTTGCTCATCTTCTTCTTTTACCTCTGATGGTTGATGTATTCATCTAGATGGAGGCTTATCTGATTCAAAGGCGTGAATTGTGGGTATCAAAATTCATAGAAAAAGTGCTACACCGAATGGTAGATACTTCCAGAAGCGATACTGAGATTGATTCATACAATTTTTTTATAGCTTACTCATATATATTAATGCTAACTTAAGACTGATTATGAGTGATGTAGTCGAGTGATAGTGACACAAGTTCCAGATCCAAGAGTACTCGAAATAGATAGAGTAAATCCGTGTAATTTTTCTAAAATATGTTTCGAAAGTGTGAGTCAAAGTCCAGTTCCTGATCCATTTGGCCTCATGCTATCTGCCTTATAAAAACGATCAAATACAAACGGAAGCTGTTCTGCAGAGATACCAGTTCCAGTATCAATAATTTGGATACTATTTTCTGAAAAATTTATCTGTATTTTTCCATCGTCTGGAGTGAACTTTTGAGCATTCCCAATAATATTCCCGAGAGCAATTTCAAAGAGTTCTTGGTGTATATCCCACGTTATTTCTGGGTTACCTTCCATGGAAATGCGAATATCTTCTTTGGTAAATTTATCAAAAATACTAATAAGTGATACTCATGTTTTCGGAAGTTGAACTTCTTTGTTTGCGAGGAGTAATAAAGTTTGTACTACTTCTCCCAAATGAAGCACTTGTACATGTACTTGTTCTATTTTTTGTTTTGGATGATCGAGGAGTAGTGCGAGCTCTAGCGTACTAGCAATACCAAAGAGGCTATTTTTAAGTTCATGAGCAATGTTGGAACTCAAATCCTCAATTTTGGTAGTTTCCATGCGAACTCTGGCGAAAAGTGATTCGAGTTGCCGAGCAATTCTTACGAACTCATCTGTTTCTTTTCCAACAATGGGAATGACATCTTGTTTTGGATCTTGCTCCAGCTGAAATTGTTCAATCGCCTCAACAATTCTATTTACGGGACCAAAAATTCCTCGGGTAAAGAACCATCAAATAATAATAACGAGTATTCATAAAATAATAGTACTCGTAAGGAGATTTCCAAACATGAGTCGTTGTGATTCAACAGCATCAGTGATATCATCTACAAATAGTATAGTAAATCCATTAGGGATAACTTTGCTAATAACATAGAGACTCATTCCATCGTACTTTACCATACGATTATCACTCACGATATTTGGGGGAAGCTCAGTGAAAATTCCTTCATTAAGGACGATTCGCCCATTGGGTGCGATAACCCGTATATCTGAAAAATATCTTTCTGCTTGGGCTACACTTTGTATATCAGTAATCAGTCAAGCGAGTGCTTTGTATTTTTGATTTTCCCAATTTCTCCCAGATTCGTAGTAAAAAACCGCAGAAAAAATGATGAGAAATGTAATAGCAAGACTGACAAATGCTCAAAATATTTTAGATCTTCGGGAAACAAAAAATGAATTATTCCACATCGATAATATATCCAGTTAATTTGACCGTTCTGATGAAATTAACTTCGCCGAGTTTTCTGCGAAGATAGGCAATATGAACAGTTATAGTAGTAGTGTATTCTGAGAAACTTGATCCGTAATCAAGCCATACTTTTTCGAAGATTTCTTGGTAGGTAACTACTCGTCATTGGTTATCAAGGAGGAGCTTGAATATATTGTATTCCTTGGGTGAAAGATGTATGATTTGTCCATTTCGCATAATTTTTTGAGCTGGAAAATCAACGGTCAATCCATGAATATGAATTGTTTCATCTGATTCGGAAGGGTCACTTGGAGCAATGGTCGTATTTATATAACCTTTTTTTGGTCTTCCAGATGCGTAAGTAAGGAGATTTTTTATTCGTAGTCCAAGCTCTTTGAGTTCAACGGGTTTTGCGAGATATTCTACAGCTCCAACCTCAAGTCATTCAATAATATCAAGTGGTTTACCGAGAGCGGTAAGAAAAATAACAGGAATTTCAATTTTACGACTTCGAAGGAGTCGCATAAGGCTGATACCATCAAGTTTTGGCATCATTCGATCCAAAATAATGAGCTCAATTTTCTCATTGGCATCGAGTTTCTTTTGAATCATTTCAAAAGCGGTTTCACCGTCAAAACAGGCGATAGCGGGAATTCATTGAATTTGCAAATATTCTACAATATTTGATGCAATGAGTTGATTGTCATCAACTACTAATATCATGTGGAGAAGTATTTAATGTTTACAGAAGTATATATTATTTTTGTTAAGAACAAATTAATAAACATACAGGCTAATCATTATATTTTGACTAATCCTATTGCACTAGTCAAGTCAATTATTGGACATATTTTCTTTATTTTCCTTAGATATGATACAGTAATACCATGTCTCCTATATTGGACAACGCTCAAATCCCTCTATCATCCTCACAGGATACGGATTTTTGAGCTCATGTTGGAGTGACTTCTACCTATACACTTCGACATCTTGGATTGCTCCGTGAAAAAATAGAACAGATATTTTCTGGTGTGAATTGGAAAAATGAACAAGAACTATCCTATCGTCTCCAAAAGGTGATTTTTAAAAGCCATTTAGATACCGAGATTCGAAGGAGAATTTCTCGAAAAGTAGACATGGTTCTCCGTAAATTCCCAAAAATTTCAGAGACTACTCACATGGATATGCAGAAACAAATCCTGCAAATTACAGAAAATATTCCAGAATTGCTCCAAAATCCTTTACCCGATAGGGCAATCGTTTTACCTTGAGAAAACATGATGCCGGTACATGAGCGCATTCATGCTACTATTTTTCAAAACACCTCCAGTTTTGATGCTTCTGAAGAGCAACTGATTCAAATAAATCAAGAGGCTGATTATTGGTTTTTGCTGCTTCTTGAGATTCTGGAAGTCAAGTCGCTCCGAATGAGAGATGTGTATCTTTATCGATTTTGTGAAATACTTATAGCTACTGGCTTGGTTACTCATGAACTCATTCCAGATGTAATGCATATTCGAGTTCTCAAAATGTTACTTGATACAGATAAAATCAAAATGTATTATCTGCTTACTCCAGAGGAACGAGAGCTGCTTTGGTTGGAACAAACTTCGAATACATTATCCATCGATTCACATTTTGTCTGACCAAGATTGACGGAAAAAATAAAAACGGTACACCTCTATGATTGAGGAGATGTGAGTGGTGATTTTGCTTGGTCAGTGGATGTTTTGGTGAAAAAATTTGAAAAATTGAAGCGAGAAATATACAGTTAGTATTTATTTTTTTGCTGGGGGCGGAGCTTTTGGGAATTAATATTTCCTAGGGTACTCTCTGGATACAGAGAGATGTAAATCTAATAGCTCTGGTTATCTTTTACTTCCCCGAAACACCTTTTCTTTACATATACATGATATTATGTTCTAATATTCAGAATAAAACAGAACATGTTCCAAAAAGATCTCTATATTACACCAAATACCAAAGAGTTATCCAATTTCAAACGAATTCGTCGAGAGGCACTTTTAAGCTTGGGAAATCTTGATATGGATAAAGTAGATTTTTTGTTACATGTTTCTTATGATTTGACTCCACTTGGATTTGAATGCTTTGTGGCCTATTTTCTCCAAGAACATTTCAAATACAAAACTCAAGTGACGGGCGGATACAATGACGGAGGAATTGATATCAAATGAATTAGAAAAGATGAAGTAGGAAATACAGAATATGCTATTGTACAATGCAAGCGATGGAATGCACGACATATTGGCGTATCGGAAATTGCCTCATTTTATGGTAAAATCGTAGATATTCGTTTTCATCACCCGAATACTCAGCTTTTCTACGCAACTACTTCGTATATGACGGGGCAGGCGAGGACTTTTATGGCAGAAAAAAATATTACCTATCTAGACTTTGATACCTTTCTCAATGTGGATGCGTACATTACCCGAGAAGGTTTTTTTGAATATTTGCAACAGCATACGCTGGAATTGATGATGCATAAGCATGATAAGGATCAAACGCAACTATTTATAGATACAAATCGTGATGTATTTGAGCTATTAAAACAAGTTCGATATCAAATTGCCTCTGAATTTCATGTGCCACTGCATGACGTGGCCAATAGTCGACAGTTGTGTGAATTGATTCGTCATGCACCACTTACGGTGAATGAGTTTATTGGAATTGGCGGCTTTGATACGAGAAAAGCGGCGTTGTATGGACAGAAATTTGTGGAGGTGTTTAGTGGGAGAAACCTGCCTCGTTAGTCGGAAAAAGTTAGATGTAATCTTATTTTTTCTTACAGTACGTTTGATTTATTGAATACTTCAATTATACTTGAGTTATCAAGTATATAATAAATATAGAATATATGAAGAATAAAATGGAATGTTTATCTTGTCTTATAGATATGACTCGAATAGGAAGTCTTCTTTCTCGGAAATTCGATGGAAGTCTTAATGGACTTGGATGGAATGATTTTATTATTCTTTATCATTTAAGTTTGGCTCCAGAAATGAAATTGCGTCGTATTGATTTGGCAGAAAAAGTAGGACTCACTGCTTCTGGTGTAACCCGCATGCTACTTCCAATGGAGAAAATTGGACTTATTTCCAAAGAATCTAATCCACAGGATGCTCGAGTAAGTTTTGTAGTGCTAGCACCAGGGGGTAAGCGGAAACTTGAAGAGGGAATGGAGCGAGCACTTTTGGTAGCATCCGAGATTTTTCCTACAAATACTCCAGGTGGAGTTATCGAGTTTTCTGCCATGCTCAAATCAATCGGTGGGGCGATATTATGGAGATAAATTGCATATTAAAAAAGACTCAAACGAGCCTTTTTTAATATTTGTAGATGAAACTATTTGAGAAGTTCTTTTCCTTCACCACCCCATTTGGTTGCCGCAAGATCAATAATAAGTCCATAAATTCCTCCGGCTATAAGTGTAGCAAAGAAAATATTCCAAGGATTCTGATTGGCAATAGGAGTAATCATGGTACCACTTGCGAGTGAGAGAGAAACAAATACACCAAGACAAGTTCCACGGATATATGCTGGAATAGGGAAATTCAATACTGGATGACGTAGATATACTCAGGCAAGTCCTACAATCATACCAATAATGAGGCGATTAGTAACAATAGCCCACATAAGTGCTGATCACCATATACCCGGATTAGAGCCTGATGCAAGCCATGCACAGACAAAACCGAAGAAAATACTAAGTGATATAGCTATAAGGAATCGTTTACGGAGCGGAGTGCAAACAGGAATAACCATATTGTAAAATAAGGAAATAGTAGTTCTAATATATGGAGTGACCAGTAAAAAACAATGAATGACTTTTTAGTTTTCATAAACCTTTCTAGTTTTATGAAAATAGATTCAGCTACATTTAAAAAAATCATCCCGTTTTCGGGATGAAATTATTTTATAATTTGGTGACCTCACGGAGAATCGAACTCCGATTGCGGGAATGAGAATCCCGCGTCCTAACCGTTAGACGATGAGGCCAAAAACTTCTTCCCTTGAGAAGAAGTTGTTCACCTAAAGGAAGGAGATTATTTCTTGAGATCTGAAGTAATTCCCATGGATCGTGCAGAACCTGCAACGATACTTTTTGCTTGCTCAAGATCGTTAGCATTGAGGTCAGGCATTTTTGCTTCAGCAATCTTGGTAAGTTGAGCATCAGTAAGATGAGCTACTTTTTCCTTGTGAGGAAGTTTTGAACCAGACTTAAGACTGAGTTCCGTTTTGATAAGGAACGTCATTGGTGGTTGCTTTGTGTAAAAACTAAAAGTTCGGTCATCATAAATGTTGATGACGGTAGGGAGAACCGTTCCCATTTTGTCTTTAGTTGCGTCGTTGAATTGTTTACAAAATTCAGCAATTTGGATACCGGTAGGTCCAAGAGCAGTACCGATAGGAGGAGCTGGATTAGCCATTCCTGCCTTGATTTGCAGTTTGACAACTTTTGTAGGAGTCTTAGCCATAATGAATAAATTTAAATGATTTTCGCCATAAGTAACCAAGGCGATAGATAATTTGGAAGCCTGCGTATGATACGAAAAATATGAAAAATGCAACCAAAAAAATGACTTTGTTTTTCTATTTCGTAGAGGCAGAAATTTTTTTAGAAAAATGTCCTATCGAAAATCCTCAAATTTCCTGTTATTTTCTATTTTTTCAAGTTCAGTCACTCCTTTAGTAATACCAATTCGGTTAAATTTTTGCAGTATATTTCGCATATGAATATAGGTTCTACTTCCGCTTGACCACCTGCGACCACTCGTGAGAATTTCCAACTCTTTATCTTCATTGATATTCACCCTCCCAAATCGTCGAAGTTTACCAAAAAGAATCTGATCTTCTCCGGCATCTGATCCGAGCTCAAATCCTCCAACAGAATCGGCTGCATTTTTGCGGAATGACATATTTGCCCCTCCCGTGCAAAGTGGTCCTCATGTTTGATATCCAATAATTCTTTTAACCTGGTTTCCCACAAACGTATAGGTTTTAAAGCTCCAATGAAGTGTTTCATCGAATCGTATCAATGCGCTTTGGGCAAGTACTTCTTCATCTTCAAATGACTGCCGATGTCCATAAATCCAGTTTTTCCCAACCAGTGAATCTGCATCAGTCCATATGAGAATCTTGCCTTTTGCAGCATCGAGTCCAGTTTGTCTGGCATAGGAAACTCATTTGGTCGATTCTCGAATAACTTTTGCACCATATTTTGCAGCAATTTTTCCAGTGTTATCCAGACTCGCATTATCTATAACGAGTACTTCCGTCGTCAGTCAAGGGTGGTTTTTTGCCAAAGCTTCAAGTGAGCGTCCGATATATTGCTCTTCATTATAAGCTGGGATAATGACAGAAATCTCGGGTTGATTGCTTTGGAGGTGATTAAGTATTGACATATTTTTATATTATTCAATGAGTATAAAAATACAATGAAATATCGAGATAGTTACATCACCTTGAGATAGATTGTTGAGTTGTAAATATCTTTCCCCCTTGCCCCCCACCCATTATCTGCTACACTTTCCCACAAGTTACTCACTTTAAGTAACACATTATTTCCACTCTTTGTATGAATATACAAAAAAC
>JAQTZK010000070.1 GCA_028687815.1 Candidatus Altimarinota bacterium
GAAATATTTCTGAGAGACATTCCGCTATATCGAAAAACTTGATCCTTACCGCTTCGATAAATTAACCTATCAGGAGAAGCTCGAATTGCTTGAAATTGCTGGTATAGAACGGGATCGTGCTATGCAAATGGAACGTCCGAGGCTTATTAAAGCTTCGTATCGACATCAAAAAAATATTCAATCATTGGTCCGAGATATTTTGGAATTTCGACATTTTTGGAATTCAAGTGAATACCCACTCTCCAGTCAGCACTTCAAGGATGAGGCAAGCGTCACACATCCTTCGCTCGGAGATACCCGTTCCGCACGTGAATCACCTTCAAAATTTTCAAGGCTTGGTGGACTAGAATATAAAAAAGCCATACAAAATCAGTCCTATGTAAAAGAAGTAGATACCATTCTTTCTGAGTTTAGGTTTGAGGAACAAGAGCTCATCAATCGACTGAATCGCTGGCTTGGGATGAAAAAAATGTACCTTCCAGCCGATATTTCTGAGTTTCTCCCTGGTGCTATTTCCTCAAAAAAGCCATAAGAAATAAACTCGGCTTTTCCCTTGCAATTCGCCTGTAAAGCCCTATAGTTTCTGTCGTACAGCGGTAGAATACTTAGCTATTTTCCCAGCTCAAAAACTAGCCCGTTTTTTCTATGGAATTCGCCAAACAGTATCTTCCCAAATCATTCGAAGAAAAAATTTATTCAGAGTCTGAAGCGCTTGGACTTTTTGAACCAACTCCCTCTCGAACGGGGAAGACATTTTATATTCCGATTCCTCCACCAAATGTGACGGGAAATCTTCATATTGGGCATGCACTTACGCTTACCCTTGAAGATATTATGATTCGCTACCATCGACTGAAAGGGGATAGCACTATTTGGATTCCAGGGACAGATCATGCGGGAATTGCTACTCAAGCTCGCGTAGAAAAAGAAATTGCCACTCAAGGAAAAAGTCGAGTCGGACTTGGTCGAGAGAAATTTCTCGAAGAAGTGTGGAAATGGAAGGATCAATATGCTACGAACATCAACAATCAAATTCGTAAAATGGGATCTAGCTGTGACTGGACCAAAGAACGATTTACCTTTGATGCCAAATCAAACCAGTTGGTCGAGCATATCTTCATGAATCTTTACAAAAAAGACCTTATCTATCGAGGAGAATACATGGTCAATTACTCACCAGGGCTTCAG
This sequence comes from Candidatus Altimarinota bacterium, assembly GCA_028687815.1. Taxonomy (GTDB): domain Bacteria; phylum Patescibacteriota; class Gracilibacteria; order BD1-5; family UBA2023; genus CAIVSN01. The sequence continues at coordinate 1,189 of JAQTZK010000070.1, forward strand.
TCGGTTATCTCAGATATTGAGGTAGACTACCAGGAAGAGGATGCTTTCATGTACTATATTACCTATTTCGTATCTGGATCTGACAATGAGTTTACCATTGCTACGACTCGTCCAGAAACGCTTCTCGCTGACCAAGCGGTTGCTGTGCACCCCAAAGATAAACGATACAAAAAAATGATCGGGCGTAAAGCGATGCTCCCGATTGCCAATGTAGAAATTCCTATTATTGCGGATGATACCGTTGATCGAGAGTTTGGTACCGGAGCGGTCAAAATTACCCCGGCCCATGATGCAAATGATTTTGAAATGGGGAAGCGCCATGGACTCCGTCTTGATTATTCTATCATCGATAAAAATGGTAAAATGACCGAAGCGGCTGGCATTTTTGCAGGTCAAGATGCAGCTACTACCGCGCGAGCTAATATCGTAGAACTCCTCAAAGCCAAAGGAAATCTTCTGAAAATAGAACCCTACAAGCACAAAGTAGGATACTGTTCTCGTTCTGGTACCAAAATTGAGACCATCATCTCTACGCAATGGTTCGTTCGAGCCCAGGAAATGGCAAAAAAGGTAATCAAAGGGTACGAGAAAAAGGAATTCAACATCGTACCATCACGATTCAATAAATCGTTCGAAGATTGGATTTATAATCTGCATGATTGGTGTATTTCTCGCCAACTTTGGTGGGGGCATCAGATTCCTGCATATTACCATGTAGAAACAGGGGAACTTCTCGGAGTTACGGGAGATCCAACCGCACTGTATGCTCAATATGGAGTGGACAATATACGTCGAGATGAAGACGTATTGGATACTTGGTTTAGTTCGGGTATTTGGCCATTTTCTATTCTTGATTGGCATCCAGAAAATCCAGGTGAATTATTCAAACAATTTTATCCAGCTCAAGTTTTGGAGACAGGATATGATATTCTCTTTTTCTGGGTCATTCGAATGCTTATGTTTGGATATGAATATACTGACCAAACTCCATTCAAAACGGTATATCTTCATGGACTCGTTTTGGATGAAAAAGGTCGTAAGATGTCCAAATCTATAGGAAATGTCCTGGATCCATTGGATATTATCAAAGAGTATTCAACTGATGCACTGAGACTTTCTCTGGCCATCGGAAATACCCCAGGAATCAATCTCAGTTTCTCGATGAAACTCGTAGAGAACAACTCATTATTCCTCAACAAACTCTGGAATGTGGCACGATTTGTGGCTATGAATATTGGCGAAGTAACTCAGTCTCATCAAGAATTACATGATGTACTTCTCAAATCAAACGAAACGCTCCTGCCTCACGAAAGATGGATTCTTTCTCGATTACGAGCTATTATAGATGCCGTTACTCAAGGAATGGAAGAGTATGATTTCTCAGCAAAAGGACAAGAGCTCATTACCTTTATTCGTGATGAATTTGCTGACTTTGCGGTGGAAGAGTACAAGCTTACCAAAGAAACTTCTCCTCACGGTAGGGAAGTGATGGCCTATGGAATTCTCACCATTCTCAAGCTCCTTCATCCATACATCCCACTTGTTACGGAAGAACTATATCAGACCCTTACTGGAGGAAAAATACTCATGAATAGTGAATGGCCAATTTGTACTATTCCTCGTGATGAATCGCTCGAAAAAGATATGATTCTCCTCTATGAAGTAATTCGCGAAATTCGCAATGTTCGTGCTACAAAAGGAGTAAAACCAGGTGATATGGTCAATGCCGTTATTACGACTGGTAAAAAATCAGCGGAAGTACTTATAGCAAATACTCCCATTCTTCTTGGGCTAGCCAAACTCTCCCACTTTGAGATTATGAAAGATGCTCGTACATTGCAGGGATTTTCCTATGCGGTCGTTCGTGATATAGAAATCTACTTGGATACGAGCGCACATGTGGATACTGAAGCGGAGAAAGAACGACTCAAAAACGAAATAAAAAATAAGCGCGAATACATTCGTATGATTGATCTCAAGCTTACCAATCAAGATTTTGTAAGAAATGCTCCAGAAAAAGTAGTTCGAATTGAACAAGATAAACGCCGGCAGGCAGAAGAACAAGTAGGGAAGCTTACTCAAAAATTGGAGAATCTTGATTAAGGGTAGATACTATTATTGACTTTATTTATAATAGTTTTATAAATAAAAAAATATATCATTTGTCCTATGAAGCAATTTACACCAAGATCCAATGAATGGGGAGTTATTACTGACACCTGACGAGATAAAATTCATAGAATTAATGCAGAATATCTTTGTTCTGAGCTACCACATCGAGTGTATGCAGATTCTACTGGAGCGATATTGGAGCTCACGGTTCGACCTATCGCTCAGACCGTAGTAGAAACTCATGCTTCTCATGGGGGAATTGTAGGTATTCACTATAAGACCGCTTTTCAACAGATCGTGAAAACCCTACTTCTAGCACGAGATGGAAACCTGACGGAAATCAATGAGTATGGCTACCTTGATCCATGTATTCTGGATGATACCACATTGTATATGCTACTTAATGCAGTAGATTTGGATGGATGGTATCATTTACCGTTCGAATCTCACTGACAGATGCTACAAGATATTGGCATGAGCACGAGTCCAGTAATTGACCATACCAAAATTTCAGATGCGATGCAAATGGCGATTCTAAAAACTCAAGAGCAGTATCGTTTTTTGCTTCAATCATAGGCATATTGACTATGCTATCTCTAAATTTTAGGATAGTATAGTCAATGCTAATTTAGCTAAATAAAGAGTTGTTAGAGGTGAATCATCGACGAATTTTATATCAAAAAGGGCACATGTTGCTCTTTTTTGCATCACAGAAGGAGTTATGGCAATATAGGTATCTATGGCTACCACTCCAATTCCGGACGCAAACGATATCTCTACACAAATTCAATCGGTTATACTTACAAAAAATCCGATTGCCTTATTTTTTGGTCTCTCAAAACTTCGAGTGCTTTTCGAGGATTTGGCTGATAATTTGCTTTCGAATATTGAAAAAACCTATTATGAGGAATCTACTGGTACTTTTGTAGATCTCATCAAAGAATACGAGCGGCAGGGGTTTTATAAGATTATGACGGCCTATTACTACGATATTGGATATTTTGCGATTCAAAAACAAGAGTTAGATAAGTATTTTGAAGAAAGTTACTGGCGTGATGTGGATTTTTATTTCTATGTGCTCATGAAGCATCCAGAAATTCAGGCCAAAGTATCAATACTGCATGAGATATATATTAACGATCTCGATGAGGACTACCTTCAAGCAGATGATTCTGAAAAAATAGTCATGCTCGAGTCGCTCGCGATAAAAAATGAGCTTTCTATAGGTGATTATTCTGGTATGCCTGCTTTTGCGGCCTTTTTCAAGGCGCTTATTCCAGAACTTTTACACCTACGCAACTCATGATTGTATAACGCCACTAGTTGCAAGGGGTATTCACATTTGAGATTTATCAAAGAAATCTATATGTTGAGTATCTCGGAGAATAGTCCTATTATGCTTGATTTCTGGAGAACGTATTTTATTGATAATTCTGCTATAAATCGAAATCTAATCGATGTATTGGATGACCGTGAAACGCTGGAGTGTTTTAATTATCTTCGAGATAAGCTCCTTACCAACACCAAGTACAACCTTTCTCTTTCTGATTCCAGCAAGTACCGTACTATTATTAATGATTGTATTTTGCTTCAAAATGCTGATGTTTCACAAAAAATGAATTTTCTTGGAAGTGTACATCTCAGCATGGGGAAGCGAGTTGCCTACCGAGAGCAATCTCAAAATATTTTACGAAAGGGACTTTTATATCAAAACTCTATTGATCTCGTTGATGCTATTCTTGGTATCACATTTCTTAAGCGTGTTATTTTTTATGAAGTGCGTCGTAGAATGGTGAAAGTTGATGTTTCAAAATATCAGTTTGAAACCTTGGACCAAGTAACCATGCTCGTGAAAATGTTGGAAAGTTCCATCATTCTTCGTTTCTTTCGCCCATTCTTCATTTATCGACTTTCTCAAGTGTTCAACAAGAGAACCGAACTTTACTATTTTATTAAGTTTGTTCTGACGATTCACTCATCGACTACATACAATGATTATCAGGAACTTTCTCGATTTTTTGTATCACTGGAAGCGTTCGAGAAGCAGGGGTGGTATGGGGCATTACTTAAAACGGCTCAATTTGGTTGGGTGATTATTGCAATTATCATAGCGAGTATGATAGCTCCATTTGGAGTATTTCTAGCGGGTAGTATATATGGAATTGGTAAATTTATTACTCGAGTTATTAAAGTAAGATTTCCAGAATTAGCTTTGACGAGTAATTTTCAATTTTGAAGCTACTTGATGCTCGTAGCAACTATTTCACTGAGTTTTGGACTATCGTTCGGTCTCAAAGATAACATGAACATTGTCTATAATAATTATCGTTCGGTCATCAATGCGAGCACACTCGTTACGAGTGAAAGTCTCAAAATTCTCAATATCAATTTATTCAAGGCGAGTGGATGGGAGTCTCAAGCTCCAGCTATTCCAGAAGATGATGTATTTTCTCGTATGAACTATATCGAGGGGGTCGACTATCAAAAGGCTTCCAAAAGCCAATAGGGAAGGGGAGACCCCCTTCTATTTTGACGTGAAATATTGATGTTTAGGTAAAATTATTTGTTTTTTATAGTAAAAAAACTAAACTCTTTATAGTGTGTTAAGTCAATATAGAAAGTAAAATCAATCATGATTAGTTTTAACAAAATTGTTCACAAATTGTGACTCAAAAAATCACCAATACTCTTAATCGATGACTTGTTAGAGTTGATTGATCCAGATAATTCTCGGGCTAAAGAGGGAATGAGGGAA
>JAQTZK010000071.1 GCA_028687815.1 Candidatus Altimarinota bacterium
GGTACTTGTGCAGGAATCTCTAGGATTGCTTGCATTTATTTGCTCTTGAAATTTCTTGTAAGTTTATTTTTCAAGATTTTTTTAGAGTATTTTTCATACAAAATAAATACTATATTTTGTAGTATATTCACTACACCACCTCCCCCCGTAACACCCACTCATCCACCCCAACTATCTTTGCTCGCACACTCGATCCAACAGTTATTTCCGAACTACGAGGCATATACACTTCCTTAAAATTCCTCGTTCTCCCTACCAAAGTATCATCTTTCCCAATTCCGGTTATCAGTATATCTTCCTCTCGTCCCATCATCATTTTGAGTCGTTTTGCGACACTTTCTCGCAAAATATCATTGAGAATTGACCAGCGACGAGCTTTTTCTGATGCGGAAACATCATCTTCGAGTTTGGACGCGGTAGTTCCGTTTCGGGTACTATATCTCGCGATAAACGCATAGTCAAAATCCATTTCTCGCATCGCAGCTGCAGTCTGTTCAAATTCTTCCATAGTTTCTCCAGGAAAACCAACAATGATATCCGTCGAAATCGAGAATAACGGATTTTTGGATCTGAGATAGTTCACTTGCGTCTTAAAATCTTGATACGAATGTTTTCGATTCATCCGACGTAGCACCGCATCTGATCCAGATTGTAGAGCGAAATGCAGGTAAGGACAGAGTGCAGAAATCTCAAAATGTGCATCAAGAATATCCTGTGTCATATCATGAGGATTACTTGAAGTAAAGCGAATTCGCTCCAGTCCAGCTATTCCACCAAGCGTATCAAGCAGTTCTCGAAAAGGTGTTTTTTCATCAGTTTTTCCCCAAGCAAAAGTGGCTTCATTCCAGAGTTTCTTCTTGGTCAGTTTCCCATAACTATTCACGTTTTGTCCTAGTAGTGTCACTTCCTTAGCACCTTCCGCGACTACCTTCCGTACCTCATCTGCGATTTCATCTATCGGACGAGAAAATTCTCTTCCTCTCGTGTACGGAACAATACAAAAAGTACAAAAATTATCACATCCGGTTTGGATGATCACATTGGCAGAAGCCCCATCTGCGCTCACTTGCGAAATCTTGAGGTACTCTTCCCACTTTTCGTCATTACCGAAATCTCGACCCAAAATTACACTAAGCATTTTGGTAAGGTGTCCCGTTTCTTCAATACGAAATACGAGATCGATGTCTTCTGATCTCAGGAGAAGTGGATCATCCCAGTTCCAAAAATTTCCATTTCCATCCAGAAGAGTGATGTTATAGACCTGATCTCGTTCGGGAGTTTCGAGATATCGCTTGGCCATACCCGTTTTTCGAGTCATGCACCCCGTCACTCCGATAATCGGGTGTTTTCCCGTAGTTTCGGCAAATTTTCGAATTTCTCGGATAAATCCAAATACTTTGTCCTCACCCTTTTGTCTTACGGAACAAGTATTAATAATCACTATGTCTGCCTGAGTCGGATCGAGCGTTTTGAGGCATCCAGCCTGCATCAAAACACGGTGAATTTTTTCTGAATCCGCATAATTCATCTGACACCCAAAAGTTTTGATGTAGAAGGTAGTTTTTTGGTCGTAAAGGCTCTTGTTCATAGAAAGAAGGGATTGTAAAGAAAACTCGTGTTTTGTAAATTTGAAAAGAACCTACTTTCTGTGTATACTCTCGCTATGTCCAAAACTATTTTCACCAAGATTATCGAAGGGGAAATCCCTTGTTACAAGATTTACGAAACTCCGTACGTGTTCGCATTTCTCGATATTCACCCTTTGCAACCGGGTCATACCCTCATTGTACCCAAGGTTACGGTCGATGCGATAGATCAACTCGAAGAGCCTTTCTATAGCGAAGTATTTTCCGTTGCCAAACTCATTGCTCAAGCGAGTAAAGCCGCTTTTGGTACCACTCGAGCTACCTACCACATCCTTGGTTTTGAAGTACCACATGCACATTTGCATGTCATCCCAGCAAATACCATGGATGAAGTAAAATTTTTATCTCAACCACTAGCAACTTCCGAAGCTCTAGAATCTGCTCAGAAACTCCTGCTCGAACAAATTGCTCTTATAGAATCTCGTTAATTGACCTATTATGTCTCCCAAAAAAATTATAGTTTTCATAATTACCGGACTGGTGGTACTTGGATTGATCATTGCTTTTGTGATCTATTCTGGACCTACTACCAAAACTACGGGTCCCAAAGGACCATCTGAGCTTACCGTTTGGGTAGTGGGTGATGATACGGCTGGTTTTGAGCCACTCATTGCTGACTTCAAAAAAGGAAATAAGGCCTATACTGACACCAAAATCTTGTTTACCAAATTTGCGAGTTATCAGGATTATGAGAGATCTTTGATCAATGTAATTGCTGATGGAAATTCACCAGATATTTTTGTTGTTCCATCCACGGGTGCGGGGCTTTTGGAGTCCAAAATAGAGGCGATACCAGATACATTTTTTGATGGACAAGATTTATCCAAAAATCTCAACCGTCTCTTCGATCCACTTCTCGAAATTACTCCAGGAAAAACGGATAAAGGCACTGAAATTCAACTTATGAAACTCAAAGGGGCACCCCTTGGATATGAAACGATGGGGGCTTTTTATAATCGATCGGTACTTGATAGCTCGGTTCCAGCAACTTGGGAAGAATTCGAACCTACATTTTTGGAATCATCTACCAATCTCCCGGTAGCGCTTGGACTTGGCTCCAAATATATTACTGGAGCTCCAAGTGTTGCCTCTATGTTTTTGGTACAAAATTCTATTGATTCTATCGGTCGTATGGGTGAAGCAACAGCAGCACAAAGTCTGGATTCGTATTTCAAATACGCCAAAGATGCGAGTAGTAGTATGGGGATCAACTCACTCAAACCAGAAATGGATCAAAAAGTACTCTCAACGACCGATTTGTTTGCACGAGGAAAAATAAGTGTAATTTTTGGATATCCTACACTCCTTCGTGAAATTGAGTATTCCCTAAAGCGAGCGAGTTCTGAATCAGCTCTCGAAAAGCGAGATCTTCGCTCAGCACCGATTCCCCAAAAACAATCTGGTAAAAAAGTAAATCTCGCAAGATACTCCTACTTTGCGGTATCAAAATTTGCAAAAGAGTCCAATGCTGCAGCTGATTTTGTAGGATATCTTACCACCAAGACTGCTGGAGATATTTACTCCGAGGCCTTCCCTCAGTACCTTCCCGCTCGAAATGATGTACTCGAAACCCTCAAAACGGACAAGCGAGTTATGAATAAAACCTTTCCTTGGGTGCAATATGACAGTTTTCTCCCAGCTCAAGACGTAACGCTCGTTAATTTTGATCGAGGTCTTACTTCTGAATTTGAACAGTCATTTGGTCAAGCACTTGATCGTGCTGATCAGAACCCTCAAGCTATTCTCGAAACCGCTCAAAAACAAGTAGCATGCCGAAAAAAACAGCTCCTTGACCGCACGGGATTTGAAGTGTCATGCGAAAACTAGCATTTTTTGCATTCCAAATCGCTTTATGATAGTGTCACAGTAATGCGATTTTCGCTTACTACCTCATAAATTTCATGAACATGCTTCGTACCCTACGATTCATCATCATGTTGGTCCTCTTGACCTTCTCCCTTCTCATATCAGAAGGTGTTTCTTCTCCTATTTTCCATACACCGGTTGCTGTGGCATCATGCTCAGTGCTTGACCTTAATTGTTGGGCTAACTCCAATAGTGACAGTGTTCCATACTGTAACTCCAATGATCCAAACTCTGCGGACTATTGTTCGGTAAATAAGGGTACCGCTATTGTTAAGAACAACGTCAATACGATTGAGAAAGATAAAAAATTCTCTGAGTATATTCAAGATACTATTTCCTATGTCTTCGGATTTCTCACACTTCTCGTGGTAATATTGATACTTTGGGCGGGATTCTCTATCTTGACCGCTGCAGGTGATGATGAAAAAGTCAAAACTTCCAAGAAAATTATTGTTCGAGCGGTTATTGGTCTTACTATCATTTTCCTTGCATGGAGTATTACCACATTTATCCTCGGAAGTACGACGAGAAAGGGGCTTATCAATCCAACTTCATTTCTCCCAGAAATCCATAATCCATTCGCGATTAGTACGGCATTTGCTGCTACAGGTGATGCCCGTGGTTTTGACTTCTATCGATCCAAGATTGAAGCCGTTGCTCAATCTATGAACCGTGACTATGAGGTAGATGGAAAAATCAAGATCGTGAATATCCAAGACATGAAGGAAGCTATAACGGCATCTATGGATACCTTTCCTGATGCCACACGGGATTTTAATTCTAGTCTTGCCAACGCAGTCCTCAACCAACTCGAACTTTTAAAAAAATACCCAGACTCTGATGTCTATGTAGAGCGACTCGCTTCAAGTCTCCGAGACTATCTTACCAAAGCAAAAATTGGTACGATTACTTCCAAAATTACCGCCACTCCTGATTCGGGTAATGCCCCACTTACCGCTACGCTTCGTGCGGTAGAAGCACGAGACCCTTCTGGAGTCACTATTCCTGATGCTAACTATGTTTGGTGGATTCGTGGAACGGGAAATACTCGTCAAATTATCGGAAAAGGTCCTTCTATCGGATACAAATTTACCAATGAATCCGTTTATACAGTCAATCTTGATATCATTTCAGCCAGCCGAAACTCCAAAGGTAAAGTTGATGTTATGCCATTTAGTGGTACTCAAGAAATCAAAGTGCTTCCAAAGCTTGCCAATGTAGTTCTCTTTATCAATGGAGGAAATGCGAGCAATGTAGATACCTTCAAAATTACTCCAAATCAAGGACGTGCTGGACTTGTTATTGACGCTTCTTCTAGTACTCCAGCTGCTGGAGCAACTATTATGAAAACGGAATGGGATTTTGGAAATGGAAATGTTGTTTCTTACAATGGTATGCCTCGATTGGAACGACAAGTGTACGCACAGGAAGGAATTTATTCACTCAAAATAAAAATCACCACCAACGAAAGTCCTATTGGAATCGTTAAAGAAATTCGCCTTATTTCCCAAGATCCTATTGCCTCTATTCGAGCGGATAAAACTACCGGTTTTGCGGGTGATGACTTCAAGTTCAGTGCGACCAGCAATCTCTCCAATGCGCTCCTCACCTACGAATGGAGTATTCTTGAATCAGATGGTGGAAAATCACTTTTTACCACCAAGAATCAATCGATCAACTACAAGTTCCCAAGAATGGGGGATTACGTAGTTCGACTCAAAACGACTTCTGCCGGAGGAAAAGAAGATACCGATAATCTCAGAATTACTATTGATTCCAAAGATCCTATTGCCAGCTTTGATGCGAGAGCGGTTAATTCTGAAATTCCAAATACTATCACCTTTGATGCGACTCGAAGTTTTGATCCAGATAGTCTTGATGCGAGTAAACTTCAATTTACTTGGACAATTGATGGAGAGCGAGTGGATCTCGATAATTCGAGTCGAGGAGGAATGTTGGGGCAGTATACGTTTACTACCAAAGGAAATCACACTATCCTGCTTGATGTTACCAACGAACAAGGAAAAACCAAACAAGCCAAGAAAGATCTTCAAATAGACTCATTACTTTCGGTTAAACTTATTACTACGCCAAAAATTTCTCAACTTGGTCGACAGGTAGCCTTAGTCGCTGAGTCAAAAGAAGCTACGGTATTTGAATGGGACTTTGGTGATGGAGAAAAAGAAAATACGGGAGAAGCTCGTGCGTTCCATACTTACAAAAAAGCAGGTACCTACGCCGTACAGCTCACGGTTCGAGGGAATGCTGATGCGGGTACCTCCAATAGTATTACCAGAAAAGTATACATTACTGATGCGGACTCACCATTTGCTGATATTACGGTCAAAAATGGTTGTGATGCGGTTGA
>JAQTZK010000003.1 GCA_028687815.1 Candidatus Altimarinota bacterium
GTACTTCATATTTCCCTTGAGCTAATTTTCCAACGAGAATTTTACCTCAAAGTACCTCTTGTTTTTCACGACTTCAAAATTGTGGTATGAGATAGATTCGAACGCTCTGATACGAGTTTTCTGTCCAATATTTTACAGTAATACTTTGCCGCTCCAATGGGGTATTCTGATCTATCAGATATGTAGTACCATTCAGTGGAGTAGAAATAGTAATGGCGCTTTTTGCAACCGTATTTGGTGACGTTGGTGGTATTTTTGTAGGTACAGATTTTGTACTAACGGTGCCAGTAGTTTCCCCGAGTTCGGAAACGATTCCTGCAAAAATTTCTCAAGCTCCTGTAGCTCAGGATACTCATCGCATATTGGTTCCATCTTTGTTACCGGTCCAAACCCCAATAAGGTAATTTTCAGAGAAACCAATGGCATAATTATCACGAAAATTACGACTCGTACCTGTTTTTACAAATACTTTTCCTTCTCCAAAATCCAGTGCACTTCCGAGAGGAAACTCTTCTGACTTGTAGATGTGGCTAGAAAGTGTTTCAACAATTTGTGAGATAGCTTCAGGTGGTGCTATGTGTTTCCCATTTTTTGGTATGGATGATTCCAGGAATGAGAAATCATGAAGTTTTCCCTCGTCAGCAAAAATTGTATAGGCTCGAAGAAGTTCCCATAGATTGATTTCACCAACCCCAAGTGTAAGTGCGAGTCCGTAGTAATCGGCTGATTCTTGAAGTGAGGTCACCCCTAGTGATTGTACAAATTTGAGCAGGGTAACCACGCCCACTTCTTGAGCTATTTTGACCGCAGGTACATTGATACTTCCGGCGAGCGCTTCGGCAAGGGTTATAGTACCACGATACTTGAGTGAGTAGTTTTTGGGTTCATATGGATTACCATCGGCCGTGAGATATCCTGCTGGTGCATCAAGAATCGTGTCAGACATAGTGTGTCCCTGATTCATAATTCCAAGTAGATACGTAAATGGCTTCATCGTAGAACCTACTTGTCTTGGAGCAAAAATGACATTTACCTGTCCCGCATTTCCAGAATAATTCGCTCCACCAATGAGTACTCGTACTTTCATGCTTTTTCGATCTACCAAAAGTACACTATAATCAGAAACATTTCGATATTGAAGTGAGGTTCGAATGGCTTCGGCAATCTCCGTAATCTTTCGAGTCAGTCCGAGATCAATAGAGGTTACTATGGGAGAACCATCAGAAATATTTTTTTGGATAATTGTTATTTCTTCATTGGAAAGAATTCCATTTGCCCCCTGCTTTTCTATAGATTTGATAAAGTCGGATACATAGGGAAGTTCCGTTTTTGGTCGAGTCCAAATGAGTGGTTCTTCGAGGATAGTAGTAGCTTCTCAAGGAGTTAGAATTCCATTTTGCACGAGCGTGGCGACTATCAAATGTATTCGTTTGGTAAAAGCTTCAGGTTCCTTTACGGGATCATAGGCGGTAGGATTTTTGATAAGACTGAGGAGTGCGATTATTTCAGCTGGAGTAAGAGTATTAAGTGGTTTCCCAAAATACGCTTCACTGGCCGACCCAATACCGATAGCGAGTCGTCCAAAATGTACTCGATTGAGATAGGTACTGAGAATTTCTGACTTGGAATATCGGATTTCTATTCGAAGAGCGAGCACAATTTCTTGGATTTTCCCAGAGATAGTTCGTTTTCGATTAATGCCAAGCAAATTTCGGGCGAGCCCCATAGTGAGAGTAGATCAACCTTGCATAGTACCCTCAGGAGTTATGCCAGTAGTCACTTTTAGATTATTCAACGTACTCCGAATTATACCACTGGGACTTATTCCAATATGATTATAGAAGTGTCGATCTTCCAGCTGAATAAGTCCATCAGTGAGGAGTTTAGGAAATTCGTCAGTTCAAATTTCGATATATCGTTGGTCTTCAGAGTTTAGTATTTCACCGAGAGTATTTCCATTTCGATCAAGAATTCCTGGAGAAGGCATCGTTGAGGGGATTTCAAATCTATATCCCCATTGCCAAATACCAATCGACATAAGTCCAAAAAATACGAACATTCCAAAAAGCCACCACTTTCATGAAGCAAATTTGTGGGCAAAGTAGTTGATCGATGGTTTCAGTAAATTTTTCATGGAAATTTGTATGAGTTTTCCTCATCAGATATAGAGTATTTCTCTTTTATTCTTCTTTGCTTTTTATTTAATGGAAGATACTATAATTTGCAACTGTTTACTTTATCTTTTATGAGTAAGAAATCCACTTCCAAAAAGGAAGCTATCAAAATTTCAGAGATTTCTGAAATTACCCCCGTATTTGGCAATCCTCTTGTGGATTCTGCGGTTGAAGAAAATAACTCAATAAAATCAAAACTCCTTCGTTTTGGAGTTGGAAAAATACTTCTTGGTGCCCTCTTGATTCTTCTCTCTGTAGGAGGATTTTTTGGTTACCGATATTTGAGTTTTCTCAATCTTGCCCCATCTGTTGTGGCTGGAAATTTTGCTATGGAGTACAAGAAAATTCCATACAATATTCCATCCATCGATATTACCTTTTCTCACGATATTGATCCAAATACCGTCAATGCCAATAGTGTTCGACTCTACTCATTTGTGACCGGTACTCCAACCCTCAAAAATCCAAGAACTATCAGCTATACTCTGAGTTCCAAACTCACCATAGGAACTAAATATCTTCTACAATTCACGACTGATATTGCTACCACCAAAGGTACTCAATTAGAAAATGAAATTACCTACGAAATAGAAGCAATTGGAGGGGTTGCGGTCAATAAAATGATTCCTGACGGAGAAACTACTTCGCTCTCCAAAAATCCTATTTTCATATTCAATATTCCAGTAGTACCACTTGGTTCACTCGAAAGTCGAGATGCCCTCCCTTGTCCTGTCAAATTTACACCAGAAATCAAAGGACGATGTACTTGGCCATCGGCAAATATTCTCGAATATCGACTCGATACCAAACTCGATGCTGCCACCAAATATCAAGTTAAAATCGAACTTGGTTCAGAATTTCTGTATCCACTGGAAACCGCTTTTGACACTTCATTTACCACCACACCACTCGTATTACTTACTGGCTCTCTTGATGAGTCAGGAGCTCAAAGGTTTTCACCTAAAGATGGTATTCCTTTGGTATTTTCCGCCCCTATATCTGTCTCTGCACTTTCAAAAGCTATTACTCTCAAGAATGAACAGGGGGCGAGTGTTTCATACCGAGTTATGCCATTGGTCGATGGAGAAACTTCCTCCAATGCTTTCGTGCTCACTTGAGAAAAAGGTCCACTTCCATTTGCCACAAAATTCAATATTTCTCTGAGTGGTGGGCTTATGCCAAGTCCTGGAAATATACCGATGAAAGATGGGGTAACTCTTACGGCTGTATCCAATTCTTTTGTTACTCGTACTAATTTTGCAAAAACAATTTGGTCTGCTACGGGAGCACTTCTCGAAGTAAAAGACATGTATACTTCTGAGTATTACCTACCACCCGCAAAACCTAAACTTACCTTTTTTCTTGATGAACCAATAGATTTGTCCAAACTTTGACGAGCTGCTGCTACTGCAGTAAAACTCAAAGAAGTCAAAAGTGCTAAGGAATATCTCTGCCTTCTGTCACAGCCTCTTACTTCTGTGCCAGAATTTCCAGATAGTCTCAAAATGGTAATGAGGCCTGATTTGCAACGTCTCGATTGTCAGATTGCCGAAGTACTCCCATTTGATACAGAATTTGAGATTATTTTTGATACTTCGATTTCCAAATCGCTTTCTGAGCCTGTTAAAATGACTTACCAGACTTCAAAGCCATTTGAAATCAAAGAAATCGTTTTACAAAAAGCTACCGAGCTCTGTATCTATGCAACGGCAAATATAGATTACACTGGAAGTGGCATGACTACCAATCCAAAATCGCTTATCCGAGGTATTGGCTATAATGCAGAGAACTACAATTATATCACTCAACGCTCGGCCAAAATATGTCCTGAAAAATCTGGACTTGTTGCGAGTGTAGCGGAAGTGCGACTGGATGGAAATGCCAAGTATGATTTTTCATTTACTACAGATCTCAAAGATGTGTACGGTACTTCACTTAAAGCTCCTTACATCAAAAATGGAGTTATGTCCCCAGCACTCCTCAAGACGGACGAGTACCTCTACTTTATGCCAGAAAAACAGATACAAGTAATTCCTCTTGATGCGCCTATTGTAGTACCACTCCAAACAGTCAATCTTGATGCTATCAATTTGGAAGTATGTTCGCTTTCTGAATCAGGATATGCCGAATATGTGACCAAACAATACGATAACAAGTATGTTCCTGATTGTATTCAAAAGACGAATAAAAAAATACCTCTCAAAAATGGAAAATGGAATCTTACGACCCAAAAAGTAGACCTCGCCACTGATGTACTAGATGGTAGTTTGAGTGGAAATATTCTTTTGGTTCGTGGAAGTGCTGATGGAAATTGGTACCATGAATGGCCAGAGCAAAGAGATTTCAAAGTAGTGTATTTGAGATCCAATCTCGCCCTTATGATGGAGAGTTCTGAAAAGAAAACTATCGTGTTTGCGACGGATTTCACGGGAAAAATACTCCCGAAAGATCTCACCTTTGCTGGATATCAAAGTTATCCTGGATGTGATACGGGCTGGGTATCCTCACTCAAATACAATGCTGAGAAAAATTACTACGAAACACCAACCAGTGGTTGTGTTTGAGTATTAGTTGCCAAAAATGAATCCTACTATGGTATTGTGACCCCAAACAATGACAATACTTCCAACTATGATTTTGGACAATATGGAGGATCAGATAGTTCGGATCGAGAATATGTTTACCTCCATACGGATAGACCTATTTATCGAGCGGGGGATACTGTCAATTTCCAAGGTATTCTACGAAGTTTTGCTGCAACAGGATATATCAAATCGAGCGCTAAAAAGATCAAACTTCGTATTCTCAATAACAAAAGTGAGCTCTTCAAAGAGGTTACCGTAACTACGGACTCACATTCCAATTTTGAAGGAAGCTTCCCACTCACTACCGAAATGAACACGGGAAGATATTCCTTCGAAGTCCTTGCCTACAATGCCAATGATATAGCATGATACGGAAATTATGTCGTCAATGATGGGAATTTCTATGTAGAACAATATAGTAAACCCGTATTCAAGACCGAAGTTTCCTGAGGAAAACGAGATCTCTTTGAAGGAGATACGATTGATGTTACTGCCACTGCTTCTTACTACTTTGGTGGTCGCGTAACCAATACTTCCGTTAACTGGAATATTCTCGCGCAGAATTATTATTTTGATCCGAAAAACTACTCTGATTATCGATTTGGAACGGATACGAGCTTCATGGAATGTCGATACTGGGGGAATTGTTCCAATAGTGACCAATATCTTGGCAGTTTCCAAAATCGCATTGATAGTACCGGAACTAACACCATCAAATATACCGCGGAACTTGCAAATATAGAAGCAGCGACTGGTGGTGAACCCGTGGGAACTCCTGATGCCAAAAAAGAACGACTCGTTTCCATGGTTGCTGAAGTGACTGACCCGAATACGGGCAAAGTCATAGCTGGTTCGAGTACTCATGTAGTCCATGTAACGGATGGATATGTTGGGATTAATTCTCCGTATTGGATAGACAAAAATGCCAAAATTACCGCCAAAGGAGTGACGCTTGATCTGGATGCCAAAGTTCGTAGCGCCAAGGTCAAACTAGAACTCATCCAACTCCAATGGAATATGGTCAAGAAACTCGGTGTTGACGGAGTATTCTATGATGAATACGAAATGAAACGAACCCTCGAAGCAACGGAAACGGTGACGAGTTCCTCTGATGGAGTATTCCAAACAGAGCTCACTCCAAAACTTGGAGGAGAATACCTGATTCGTGCGAGTTATACTGGAAAAAATGGAGCTACCTATGTTTCCGATAGCTATAGTTATGTAGCTACTGAATCCTATTCACTCTGGAATTCTGGAAACAATTCTGTTACTGATCTTACCGCAGAAAAAACAATGATGCAGCCCGGAGAAACAGCAATATTCACGCTCAAATCTCCTGTGGCTACTGGTAAACTCATCTACTCTGTCGAAAAAGACAATACTATTCTTGATACTAAGGTGGTCGATATTACTGGCTTTGGACAAAAAATAGAAATTCCAGTTCTCCCAATTTACATCCCGAATGTATATGTTCGAGCCTACCTTATTGGTATGCCCGAAACTGGTGGACTTCCAATTTTCAAACGAGCCCTTTCTCAAATTCGGGTACTTCCGGATTCTAAGAAGCTCACGGTTGATTTGACTACTGAAAAACCAACCTATCTCCCAGGAGAAACGCTCAAAGTTACCGTTCAAGTCAAAGACGCGAACGGAAAACCAGTTTCAGGAGCAATTGGATCACTCGCGGTGGTTGATGCTTCCGTACTCGCACTTCTCGGTAACCCTGAGAAAAATCCATTTGCTTTCTTCTATGACATGAAGCGATACCTCGGAACTACGGTTTCTGTATCACTCATGAATCTCGTCGAGAAGCTTGAGGTCAAAAATACCGCAAATGGAGAAAAGGGTGGAGCGGGAGAAGGAAATAAGGGAGGAGATACCAAGAAAAAACGTGGAATCTTCAAAGACACGGCGTTTTGGACTGGCAAGTTCACGACCGATGCGAATGGAAAAGCCGTGATTGATACTGGAAAACTTCCAGACAATCTTACGACTTGGAAGATTGAAGCGGTCATCGCCACTGACAATACCCAAATCGGAGCTGGACGAACTTCTATCACTACTGAGCAAAAAGTAATGATTCAAGAAAATTTTCCAAGATTCCTCCGAACGGGAGACCAAATGGATTTTGCTCCAGTTATTTTCAATCGTACAGGAAAACGACAACGATTTACGGTAGAAATGCAAACCAAGGGGGCTCAGGTAACCCCAACCAAACAAGAAATAGCACTTGATAATAATGCTTCTCTTCCAGTTATTTTCCAAGTCAAGGGGACGTTGGATGTCAATGCAAATACAGCACCAGTCGAACTCAGTGTGACTGCCAAAGCGGAAGATGGTTCAGAAGATGGAATCCAGAAAACCCTCATACTCACTCGTGGTGAATCATACGAAACTACGGCATTTATCGGTACGGCAAGTGGAGTCGGTCTGGATGATAGACTGGATCTTACCGGGGTTCGTGATGGAGGTATTTTAACCCTTAGAACGAGTCCAACTCTACTCGGAAATGTACTTACGGGACTCGATAATCTGCTCAGATATCCGTATGGTTGTCTTGAGCAAGTGACTTCTGCTATTATTCCTCATATTGCGGTCAAAAATATCCACGATGCTCTCAAGTCGCCTTATGATCTGAAGACGGTCAAAATCAAGTATTATAACTATATGAGTAGTACTTGGGAAGAGCGATCTATCTACGATGTCATGGGAGATTATGTGGTAAAATTGATGGGATATCGACTCAGTAGTGGTGGATTTGGGTATTGGAATTCTGGTGTGAACTATGCTGACTTTGCTCTTACTGCTTACGCTTTGAATACCTTGTCAGACATCCAAGCGATAGGTGTACCTGTGGACCAATCTATGTCTCGGGGTGCTCTCGACTATCTCAAAACTCGCCTCGAAAAGGGGGTTCGGGAAGGTTGCTACGGCAAAGAAGATGAGTGTCGATATCGACTCAGTGAAAAGCTCGCTGCCGTCACTGCAATCGCGAAGTGGAGTACGGATGGCGTAGATGCGCTCAAGGCGTACAAATCACTCGGTAATACGAGTGAGACTATCACTACACAGCTTGACACGCTTCAGCTTATTTCTGGACTACTCACTCAAAAAGGAATAGCAGAATCCGAGAAAACCGCCCTCAAAACGACCGCCAAAACACTCATAGAGAAAATTCTCCAATCAAGTCTGGTTTATGATCCAAGAGGTGCCTATGTGGCCCCAGATATTAGCACTTCTCGTACGGAAGCTACCGCCAAGTTTGTTCGATCTCTCGCACTTCTCGGTGAAGATACGGGAGCAAATAGTCAGATTCTCGACAACATGAGTCGATTCTTATCACGAACCAAGCAATGAGATGGAAGCTACGGTTCTACCTACGAAACCGCACTCGTACTCAAAGCATTTGCTGATAGAACCAAGAGCGATGCGGATATAGCGAATACGAGCTTCCAAGCTACCGCCACTCTTGCTGGCAAATCCATATACAGCCGAAACTTTGATATGAAAAATATCCTCGAATCTACCATGGATACCCTCGATATCAAGTCACTCACGGATAAAGAAGCCTTCCATGTAGACACGGTCGGACGAGGAAAGCTCTACTACGATCTTTCTCTCAAATATCCAGTAGCTGCTGATAAGATTGTATCGCGAGATGAGGGATTCTTCGTAGAAACTACGTATTACGACTTTATAGAATACCAAAAAATTGAAGGAATGAAGAAAGTAGAAACCGAGAAGTACGAACAAGGTAAAGTCCGATACTCCGAACTCAAATACCCAAAAGAAGTTCGAGAATATCTCACTCCAATCAAGCAAGCCAAGGTAGGGCAACTCGTACGAGTAGAGTATCGAGTGATTGTAAGTGAAACACGCGATAAGGTGGCTTTCGAATCATTTATACCTGCTGGTTCCGAGCTTATTAATACTAGACTTGCTACTGAAACAAAATCTGTGACTTCCGATACCTTCTATGACCGAGAAGATTTGATGGATGACCGATACTTTGGATATAGTGAAAAACTTGAACCAGGAGAATATTCTGGATCATACGCGGTTCGATTTACTCATGCGGGTAACTTCATGATTCCTGCAACGAGAATTTCTGAGTTTGATACTCCAGAAGTATTTGGACAGACGAGAGGGAAACGAATGGAGGTGAAGTAGACTATAAGGATTCCTGCAAAATGTGAACTTCTCGTCAATTTCTCCGCTCCTCACTCACTGTGGCTCCACCACAGCTCGCTTTGGTGCTCGAAATAGACTTTGAATTTCATCATTTTTCAGGAATCCTGGAATATTGCGGAAATTTCCATAGCATTAAACTCAAAGCTCTGTCTTCTTAAAAAAGACGACAAGCCAAAAAACTAACTAACGTAATTATGTATTGAACATTTGTTCCAGAACTTTCAAAAAAGGGAGATAAATATGGCTTTATCAATGAAAATGAAATAAGGATAGGTACCGGAATAACCCTTATTATGGGTATTACCTCTCTTTTTCTCATTCTTTTTAAAGCTTCTTTTTTTCTGCCGCTTATTTTTATTGGACTGATTTGGACTGATTTTCTTTTAAAAGTTTTGATATCCCCAAACCTATCAATTTTTGGTCGCTTTGTCCGACTATTTCTTAAGAAAGACCCATACTGGGTTGGTGCGGTTCAAAAACGGTTTGCTTGGTCAATCGGATTATTTATTTCTACATCTGCTCTGCTTTGTATAATTTTCCAATCGGGGTTTTTTGTAGACGTTGCTCCTTTTTTCCAAAGCGCTTATGATTCGATCAATGTAGCACTCAAACAGGATACTTTTATAAAAAATCAGTATCAGCTTATGTATACTCCCATGAATCCTCCAATGCTGCTCTGTATTTTGTGTCTGGTATTTATGTGGTTTGAATCAGTCGTTGGATATTGTGTTGGTTGTTTTATCTATTCATGGGGTGTTCGAAAAAAATTCTGGAAGACCTACGAACGGCAGAATTGTACAGGTGGAGCTTGTAGATTGGATTAATTTATAATAGTTCAGGAATTTCTCAGATTTTTTCAAAATACCGAACTTGATCATTAAATCCCAACATCCGTTGAAGGGAATGCACGACCAGTGCCCCAGATAATACGAACAGCTCATCAGGCTCATCCACTTGCGCTTCATGACATACCACAGCCTGCTCCATAGTTACCTCCTGTAGGATATGTACCATTACCACCTCCTGATCCTCCAAAGCCACCTTGGGTATAATTATTAGTTGCACGCACGCCACCTCCTCCACTAGCTCATTGTCCATAAAGACCAACTCAGCCACCTCCTCCAGCTCCACCTCATGTAGTTCAACCACCTCCTCCACCGCCACTTCCTGCAAATCCATCTTGATGAGATTGTCAGGCTCCACTACCACCAGCACCTCCATTACCGGAGTAGCCACCAGCACCACCTCCACCTCCACTGTAATCAAGATTAGAAGTTGCGCCGTTACCACCAGCTCCACCATTTCCTCAGCCAGCTCCACCGCTACGAACACCACCAGCACCTCCAATACTATTGCTTCCTATAAAACCCGCCCCACCGCCTCCAGCAGTCATCAATCATCAAAAAGTGGAAGCACCACCAGCACCTCATATAACAGGATTACCTACTACTACTGACATGGATGCGCCAGGTGTGACACTAAAGGTTCAATATGCTAAAGCTCATCAACCTCCGCCACTCGCAACAGTATTAGCTGGAGAATTTCATACCCCACCCCCTGCTCCAACTGCAACAACACTCACACTCGTTACTCCAACAGGTACTACCCAAGTAAAACTTCCAGGAGTAGTATATATTTGTTCACCACGTGGTGGTCCACAGGAAGTAACGCTGCTACTACCAATTGGACTAGTACCAGATGGACATATTATAGGATTACTATTTCCCGCTGGACAGTAATACCCGATTGGACAAATGATCTGACTCGTTGCAGAACTGGTATTGGTATAGTATCCAGCAGAAGTCGTTGTACAGGGGGTATTCCCATTGGTTGAATAGGTTCCTGTAGTACAGGCAGTTCCTCCACCAGTATTATCAGAATTTGTAGTAGTCCCACCCAACTGACCACTTATAATAGAACTCCCCAAACTCACCAAACTTCCAGTCGAACTCGTAGTGAGCAAACTATTGATACTAGCATTACTCGCAATATCTGACCCACTGTACGCTCCTTTGAGCAAATTCATCATCCCAGCTATTTGACTAGAAGTATCACTCGTAGGAAGGGTAGATCCAGAATATACCACGGTCTTTGGATTGAAAGAACTCGCATTCTTGAGTGTTTTTCCATTAAACATAAGACTTCCAGAAAGTGCATCAGATTCTACTCTCAGGAATCATCCCGCAATAGTCCCCGTGTTCGTAATAATACTTGGCACTGCAAGCACATACGTAAGTCCACCAGTCACGGTCTTTGCGGTAAGTCCTCCATAGTTTCCTCGAATGTAAGCAATAGTTGGATTACCTACAGCAGCATTTGCCCCATGAGAAAATTCTGAAACTTGAAGAGCTGTAGTATTAATATCTCCCTCATAATCCACCTGAATTTGATACGCCTTACCAAAAGTCAGTGATGAATATACATACTCCGCATTGTCGAGTGGATCTACTGGTTTTTTTCAGAGTCCACCTCCACCAATACTGGTACGGAAAACTTGCATCACATTATTTCCAGCGGTTCCCTGATTCCAGACCGATCATCCAGAATATGTGACAGAAAAAGCACCATCTGGACTTGGATAGTTTCCAGCGGTGATAATCGATACATCGAGAGATTTGGCTATATTGGAGGTGTCAGTTACTCGTGTAGAATCTCGTGCTCGAGAGGAATACCCTCACATAGAAAGAAATCCAATAGCTCCCAAAATAGCCAAAATGGTAATCACCACAATGAGTTCCACTAAGGTGAAACCTAGAAATGGTTTTTTGAACCATGACTTCAGATGGTTTTTATTGAGCGTCATACGGTGAATCTGTTATAGTATGTAATACAACAATAACAGAAGTTTTTTGAAAGACTATTACAAATTTATGGTAATAGTTTTATTTCCCCCTCGATCAGAACTCAGAGATTCCACTATTTCATGCTCCATTTCTTTTTTAGGTGTTATCTTTGTATTAGCTCGCTTTACGGTCATTTGCCCTATATTTCCGTCACTCATGTTTTCCAAAATAGCTTCAAGAAGTGTATTGGTCCGCTCTTGTAATGTAATTCGTTCATTGGTTTTTGTATACCAACATACCCATTCCCGAATCACGAGAAACCCGAGTCCAATAATGATAAGTCCAAAGAGGGTGAGAGAAATAACGGTAATGTAATTGAGATTCCCACTACTAACGGTATTTACGGTTTTTTCGATAACTGGATACATGAATGATTGGATAAAGTGAGCGTAGTGTAGGGGATTTTGGGGAGTTTGTAAATAATATATATTACATAGTTTTTAGAATTCGATGGAATGAAAAAAGTTTCCATTTATTTTAAAAGTGAACACTATTTTTTACTTAATAGGTTTTGATTAATGTAATCCAAGTCATATGTTTCATGGAAAACTCTCCAATTGTATTAAAATCTTATCTGTAGATTTAAATTAAAAAATAACTCTCATCATTCTTCGTATAGTGATCAAAAACCATGTCTCGTACTACTTGCAGTTTCAAATTTGGTATTTTCAAAAAGATAAGTTCTAAATTCATCCCGATTATATAAATGATAACAAACTACGTCTCAGTTTTCTTTAACTACAATGTAACCACCTAAAGCAAGAATATTACCATCCCACTCTTTACTTGGCACCATTCATAATGCAATTGAATCAAGAAAATTTTTGATTTTATACTCAAAATCCATTGCTGAAAATCCATACTCTTCTAGTGTAGAATTTCTAGATAGTAATATCGTAAGCGCAGTAATAAAACTAGCATTTCAACTATAGAAATCTAAAAGCATGTTGGCTATAATTTTTGCAAAAACAGTATCAATTTTTCTCAAATTTCCTGCAAATACAGAATTTTTTGGTTTAACAAAAATTAATTCTCCTCACATTTCCCGAATCTTTTTTATGCGGTCACGTATTTTTGATTTTCCATCAATAATATTTACTACATTCTTGTCTCACTTAAATCAAGTTACTTTAAAAATAAAATTTGTAGTATCTCATGCATTTAAAAGTGTTGAGGCTCAACCCAGCATTGATTTGATGGAAAATCCTAGCTCGATTGGAGTTGGTGAAATTCTATCATCAATGATACCAATAATATCTTCTTTTCTGGTTCAACTAGCTTTTACTTTTTCACATAAAAGTTGATCCATAAGTTCTCTTGCCTCTGGAATAATGAAAGTTCACTTTCATGCATTTTTAATAGCTTCAAATATTTTTTTTGTTTTCTGAGGTAAACTTGAATCATTTACCATCATGATTATTTCTTCTTTTTCATCGAGAATTTGTATTTGATTATCCGGTCAATTAAAATCATAAATTTTTCTTTCACCATCATTTTCTTCACGAATTATTCTATGAAAAACAAAATACTTTCCTGGTATTACCTCCAGATTATTGTCAGCAGCAAATAACTTTCTTTCACTTAAAATTTTGAGAAAAACATAAAATTCACTCCATTCACCTTTATTTGCCTTTGACATAATTTATATGTTTAATTATAGATTCAGCAATAGCTTGTATAGCAGGAACGGCAACCGAGTTTCCGAGTTGTTTCATTGCCTGTGATTCAGAAACGGGAAAACTAAAATCTTCTGGGAGTCCTTGCATTTTTTTTCCTTCTTTACTTGAGAGTCTTTTTATTTCACCATTAACTAAGTAGGAATCCCAGTTTCTTCTATCATCAATTTTTGATCATTTTCAACCTACTCTAAGTGTAAAACCTATTTTTTTATTACAATCTCCACCCCAAATATCAGACATGGTACTTTTTAATTCTATTGGTTCGGGAAACTTAAAATCTATAGTTTTATCTAAAAATCATACCATAAAAAGTCTCGGGCGATGCTGAGGCAATCAAAAATCAGATGCCTTCACAATTTTATAAAAAAAAGAGTAACCTAATTCTTCCTCGATAGTTCTTTTTATTATTGCGAAAGTTCTTCACTCATCATGTTTTAAAAGGTGTCTTACGTTTTCAAGAAAAAATGCTCCAGGTTTTTTTTCTTTCAAAATCCTGATAATATCGAAAAACAAAGTTCATCTTGTTTCAGAAAAACCTTTTTTAAATCAAGCCTGGGAAAATGGTTGACAAGGAAATCATGCACAAAGAATATCAAAATCTGGAACTTCCTTTTCATTAATCTTCGTTATATCTCAAACAAAATTCCCTTTATCAAACAGATCTTGAGAAATTTTTTTTAAATTATGCTCATATGTTTTTCTAGCAGCTTCATCCCATTCAGAAGCAAATACACATTTTCATCCCAGATTATGAAATGCAAGATGAAATCATCCAATTCATGCAAATAAGTCTATAAATTTAATTTTTTTTTTAGAATACTTCTTGCCTGTCATGCTGAATAGTTAACCAATTAGTTTTAGTATATTTGCATTGTGATTATATTTATTCTTCGGGTGCATTGATTTCTGTATTCACCACTCATTTATATGTACAGTTTTGTATTTAATTGAGTAAATTTTCCTACCCCTCCATCACCATTTCCCCAACCACTTTATCCACAAACAACACCCCATCGAGATGATCAATCTCATGCTGAACGACTCGACCACTAAAACTATCGAGCTCCAACTTCTTAAGTAAAAATCGTTCATCTCGAAATTCTAACTGAATTTTATTTGGTCGAAGAACATTTCCATATTGATTGGGACAACTAAAGCATCCCTCTTCATCGAGTACCATATCTTGAGATTTCCAAGTAATCACGGGATTGATCATGAGCAGTGTTTTGTAGATATGCCATTCACCTTCCTCCTCTTCGTAGAGGTTCACGACAATCATTCGCTTGTTCAGTCCAACTTGTGGAGCTGCAAGTCCAGCACCATTTTTTTTGGATTTGAGCCATTTGAGCATTTCTTTTCCAGTCGGTAAAACGTCCTTAAGTTGCTCTTTGGTGACCTCAGTAGAGATGGTTCGGAGGATTTCGTTGGTTTCTCCTGTTTGAATTGTAAGTTTCATACTTTGATTTTATCAGCATTTCGTTAAAATCAATTTGTATGTTTCATTTTCTCAAAAACGCTATCGGTCTCGATAGCTCGATTCGGGTGTTTTATCACTATCTTCGTGGCGTAGTTGCCCACCTTTACTATCGCAATCCAGCCAAGGATATGATTGTTATTGGGGTCACAGGAACCAAAGGGAAGTCTACCACTTCCGATATTATTACCCACGGTCTCGAACAAGGAGGGAAGAAGGTATGTATGTTTTCGACCGTCAGTCTCGCGATCAACGGAGATTGGAAGAAAAATACGTATAAGATGACCAGTCCCGATCCGTTCATTCTCAACAAATTTCTTTCTGATGCTCGAAAAGCTGGGTGTGAATACGCCGTGATTGAAGTTTCGAGCCATGCACTTTTTTATCACCGAGTTCATGGGATAGATTTTGATGTGGCGGTATTTACCAATCTTTCCCAAGATCACCTCGATTTGCATGGGACCATGGATAAATATGCCGAAACTAAGCTTCGACTTTTCACGGGGCTTTCTTATGCACGACGTAAAAAAGGAATTCGCAAAGTGGGGGTTATCAATATCGATGATGCCTATGCAGATATGTTTCTCAAGACGACGGTGGATTCTCAGATTACCTTTGGAAATTCGCTCAATGCGCAAGTACGAGCCTTACATATAGATACCACAGGAAAGGGGACGACGTTCCAAGTCAAAATGCCCTCACATACCTACGAAATTCATACACATCTACTTGGAAATTTTAATGTCAGTAATATTCTCGCGGCTATTGGAGTGCTTCATTCTCAAAAAATAGATGTCAAAGATATCCAAAAGGCGGTCGAAGGACTCGTTGGGGTGGATGGTCGCATGCAGATAGTTCCCACTCCGCTTTCAGGAATTGTTTATGTTGACTATGCGCATACAGAAGAATCCCTCAAGCAAGTGCTCACCACACTCAATTCGTTCAAATGAAATGGGAAAATCATCACCATTTTTGGTGCCACTGGAGATCGAGATCGTGATAAGCGGCCCAAGATGGGGGCGGTAGTTCATAAGCTCAGTGATATCGTACTCCTCACGGAAGATGACAATTACTCAGAGGACCAATTCCGCATTATGAGTGAAGTTTCCAAAGGAATTCCTCGTAAAGAAGGTGATAATTTTTGGATTATTTTTCATAGAGAAGATGCTATTCGGACGGCACTTCTTATGGCACAAAAGGATGACATTATTCTTCTAGCTGGTAAAGGAGCGGAAGAGGTGATTGTACGAGGTAATGGAGCAGAAAGGTGGTCAGATGTAGCTATGGTGCAGAAGCTAGCAAATGAAATTGAGCAAAATCGGATTGCGTAGAGTGTCACAAAAAAATATCAAACGGAAGTTCGATATTTTTTTATTCATATACACTATTACTGTCCCAAATTTACATTCGTACCATTTGCATGGAGTGTTCCTTCATAGGGAATTCCATCAATAAAAATACGAACATATCGCTCTCCCTTTGGACCTCGACTCATCACGGAAACGCTCAGTGGTTCACGAGTAGATGTGGTAAAGCTATTTGAGCTTAATGCATCAGCTCGAAGTGCACCAAAATTCACTTGGCCGTCACCACCAAGAATTGATCCGCAAATCATAAGTAAGGCAATGTAGCCTACGACACCAGTTCCGTTCATATACTCAATTTGACCATATGCAGAGATATAAGTCAAGAAATTATGCAAAAAAATAATGGTACGAATTGCAGAATTCGTACCATTATTTTTTTTAATTCAATTAATCCTTTATAATGGCAAACATTAATCCATTAACCACAGAGAGGATAATACTAAAGAGAAGTGCCCACCAGAAGCCGTCCACCTTGAATCCTGGAACAATTTTGGAAACGAGAATAATGATAATAGCATTAATAACGAACGTAAAGAGACCAATAGTGACAATATTAATAGGAAGTGTCAAAAAGAGTAAAATTGGTTTTACGAAAGCATTCAAGACTCCAAGTACAATAGCTACAAGAAGAGCAGGTATGAATCCTGCTACAGTAACCCCTGGCAGAAGGTAGGCAGTCACGATGACGGCAAGAGCGGATATAACGAGACTGATAATAGTATTCAAAATTTAGATTATTAAAGATATGATGGATAGTATATCGCTTAATCATAGATAAGCGAATTTACTCATAAGTTCCGGGATTTTTATGATCCCACCCCCCTCTGTATTTATACTACCTCCGCCTCCGCGTTGCTTTAAGATGTTTTTAGTGAGATAAACATCTTTTTTTATTCATAAATTGAAAAAAAACTATACATTCGTATAGTATGGGCCATGGATTTTTTCCTTTCTCCGGCTTTCGTTCGGTATGAACTTTATATTATTTGGTTCTGCCTTTTATTCATTGGTGCCTATACGACCTACGAGATTTGAATGCGACTTCGAAATATGATGCAAATGTTTTCGCCAAAAACGCGAGTAATTGCTCCTGATATCCCTACCGTAGTTGCCAAAGTGACTACCGATATGGTGGAACCAACCGTAGAGAAGGAATTCGAAGCCGAATCAAGTACACAAAGCATTCTCACTCCAGAACGAAGGGCAGAAATCTCCGAGCTTGCCAAGCTTATTCGTACCAAAATTGCCCGAGGGGAACTGACGGATGCGAGGTCCAAAATCATCGAAGGTTTGGCTATCGACAAGTGGCACAAAGAGCTCAATTGTCTTCTTGCTTCTCTCTATGAACGAGATAATGAGTATCGCAAAGCAGAATTTATCTACAAAGATTTGATTCTAGTGCATGATACTGATCCAGAAATCTACATGAAACTCGGTTTTTCACTTTCTATCCAAGGAAAATATGAAATCGCTTTCGAAATTTACAAGAAACTCCTAGAACTCTCAGATTCTCATATTGAAGCTGCAGAAATGCTCGCAAATATTGCTCATGAACTCGGTCGCCATGAGCAGGCTATCGAATACGCTCGATTATTTCTCAAGTCATACCCAAGAAATGCGGATATGTTGACGGTACTCTCGGTAAGTCTTATCGAACAAGGTAAAAAGGAAGAAGCACTCGAGTCACTCGCCAAGCTCAAAAATCTTGATCCCTACAATCCACGTGTTCGAGAAATGAAAGAAAAAATCGAACTGGAAGTCGAGCTCAGCAAAAAATTTGCCGCAGATGTGAGTACTTCAGATGAGTCAAAATAATCTATTTTAGAAAATACTATGATTCCCAAAATTCCCCCGCATTCGGTAGAAGCAGAGCAGGGCGTTCTCGGTTCTATCCTCCTCGATAAAGATGGGATTCTTCAGGTTTCGTCGCTGATTACTCCAGATGATTTTTATGATGGAAAAAATGCGAGTATTTATGGGGCTATGCTCGATCTCTTTCTCAAGAATCGACCGATAGATATTCTTACGGTTCGAGAAATGCTCGATGACCGGAAGAAGCTCGAAGAAGTGGGAGGAAATCAATATCTGATTGGACTTACCAATTCGATTTTTACGAGTGCGAATATCTTCCAATACGGTCAGATTATCAAGACCAAATCCGTACTTCGTAAGCTGATTAAGGCTGGAAATGAAATCCTCCTCTATGGATATGATGAGGAAACTGAAATCAAGCGACTCCTCGAAAAATCTGAACAGGCATTGTTTGGAGTGACTCAAACCTTCATTCAAAACAAACTGATTCATATCAAGGATATCATCAATCTTCGGTATGAAGAATTTGCTGAAATTCATGCCAATCCGGAACACGCGAATAAGGGTTCGGTGGCTTCTGGATTTGCTAATATTGATGGGAAAGTCGGTGGATTTAAGCCAGGGGATATGATTATTATCGCGGCTCGTCCTTCTATGGGTAAGACCGCTCTCATGCTCAATATAGCGCAAAGTGTCGCGGAACAAGGGAAGAACGTGGCAGTTTTCTCACTTGAAATGAGTAAGGAGCAGTTGACGGATCGACTCATATGTTCTTCCATGGGTATCGACAGCTGGAAGCTCCAAAAAGGACTCCTTGAAGATGAAGAATTTGCTCGAATGGGAGACGCTCTCGAAAAACTTTCCCGAGCTAATATCTACATCGATGATTCTCCGATGGGAAATCTTCTCGAAATCAAATCCAAGGCTCGACGACTCAAGATTGAATCAGGAATTGACCTCGTAGTCATCGACTATCTCCAACTGATGTCCGGAGGAAATCCGATGAACCGCGTACAAGAAATATCAGATATTTCTCGGGGGATTAAGGCTTTGGCTCGTGAACTACAAGTACCGATTGTCATTGGTTCTCAGCTTTCTCGTGCGGTAGAATCTCGTACTACCAAAGAGCCTATTCTTTCTGACCTTCGTGAGTCTGGTTCGATAGAACAAGATGCTGACGTAGTAATGATGATCTATCGTGAAGATTATTACGATGAATTTACTGAAAATAAAGGAGTGACCAATATTTTCATACGAAAAAACCGAAATGGTCCGGTCGGACAAGCAGACTTAAAGTTTGAGAAAAAGTTCCAAAAATTCTACGATATTACTACACACCAAGAATACCAAGGCGAGTATTAGAGGGAACTTCAGTAAAATGCGAACTTCTTGTTCATTTCTCCGCTCCTCGTTCGACGTGGCGCTGCCACGACTCACTTTGGTGCTCGAAATTAACGGCGAATTTCACTATTTTTCTGAGGTTCTAGGAGTATAGGAGTAAACCTAGTAAACTTCTACTTAACTGGTTCACAACCGGCGGCATCGACATTGGAAGTTTGATCTTGTGAGCAGATTTTTTGGGCGACTTTTCGCATGGGAGCAATTTGATTAATTCCGGTTTGGAGTTCAATGTAGATTCGCCCGAGTTTTCCCTCGTAGGTATCTTTGGTGAGTTGGGCATCCCCAATTTGGGACATGAGACCGAGGTATTTGACCAATACTTCTTGTCCAACATCGGTTTGAAGTTCTTGAATATTTTTATATCGGTCTACCCAATCATCCGTAGTTTTCGCTTCCTCTACCTTGGGAACAAAGGTGTAGAAGGTTTTGATTTTTTCAAAGGTAGTCACCGCTTTTTGACCAATATTTCCAAGAAATCCAGAAATTCCTGAATCTTTGTCAGGCGTATCATAACTGGTCTGATTTCTGATGGTAGAATTGGAAACATCAGATAAAAGTCCTGTTTTTTCTAGCTTTGGAGCATAGACTTCTTCACGTTTTTTTCTGGTTGCTGCTTCATGAGCTGATTCTGTTTTGAGATCACTCGTTTGCCATACTGACATCCCTGTGGATATGCTTTTTGAGGTTCGTGCGAGATTAGCGAGGGCTTCTTTGATTTTTTTGAAAACATCACCTTCTTTTCGACAATCTTGTTGTGCATCGGGACCATACGCACCGTATATTTTTGTTCCAAAATCTGCAGGTACGAGAAGGAGTCCATCTTTACTCGCTGGTCGCCCTAATACACTCGTTCGGTATACACTGATCACATCAATATGATTCGTGAGGAGTAATTCCCCAATTCTACTGAGTGTCATACTTTCACTCCCCATACCTTCTATGATAGATTCTGCTGGTACAGTTTTGTCTTGTGCACAGCTTCGATATATTTGTTCAATAGCACTATTGATATTGTCCTGATTTTTGAGGAGCAAATTGAGGTGTTGTCGAAGCGCGGGTGGTACTTCTGATTTGAGACTCAGTTCGGTAGTAAAGGCAGCCGCATCGACATAGGAATTTTGTGTGAGTGAGATATTCACCCCGCGAGTTATTGATGCTGCCGCTTCGCTCAAGTTGGCACTCGTAGTAGGAGTATTTGCCCCAGTTACATTACAGGTACTCGTGGAGCTGGCATTACGAAGCTTGCTTACACTGGCGTTGAGTTTGGTGATATAATTACTGATTTCTGGAGTGGGACCACTACTGATTTTACAACTTCCTGCAGCAAAAATAGGAGCTGAGATACTACTCCCTCCAATAAGTGCGATAAGGAACCAAAGGGTTCTATTTTGAAGGAATTTCATCGATTTTTTGGATAAGTGAGGAGAAATTTCCGAGGTGATCTACCAGAGCTTTGGTAAAAGCTTCAAATTGATTGAGATTTCCTGCGAAACTATCACCCAGTTCATTTTTTAATTCGGCTTCTTTGATAGTAGCATAACTTCCTCGGTAATTCTGAGCAATTTGTAACTTCTTTTGCGTGAAGTCAGTCGTAAGCGCATTGAGGGTGCTAATTCCGTAATCCTTTTCGTTGTTGGCTATTACTGAAAGTGAGTTACTTCGACGAACACTAAGTCCATAGTCAGTAAATACTCAGGAAACCATAGCATCAAATTCTTTTTGTGCATCCGTTTGACTTGGTTTGCCACGAGGAGTTTTATCTCCAGGTAAGTTGAGAATAGGAGCGGGTAGACTCGTAACTACTACTCCAATATGAGCCATACTCGGAAGATCCAAATCTTTCAGTAAAAGTTGAAAGAAATTATTAGTATGCTTAGCCTGAATAAAGCTAGCACCAGCATGACTGGTAACAATCTTAAAATTTTGTTCCAGAATGGTTTGGATGGAATAGTTTTTACCTCCACCGAGGAGCGTATCGCTATACATTACAAAATCTACATCAATACAGAAAAATCCCGTACATCGAAACCCCTTGTTATAATTGGTTTTTGGTCGTGGGGGAGTCAAGGTTTTTCCAGTAGAAGTGAGATTGCCCGTATTACTTCCTCCAGTAGTAGGGCTATTTGGTTCACCACCTCCTTGACTGTTCGTATTGGTACCAAGTCGAGCTTGAGAATTGAGATCATTGAGCAGGGCTTCATCGACTCCGCCGATGGTATTCTCATCTATGGCACAGAGTTCCCCGGTCGAAGTAGCAATGACGGGGGTAGTAGTATTTGGGACAGCAGGTCACATCTGAGCGAGTTTCCATCCAGAATCCGCCAAATCATAGGAAAGTCTATCGGTAAGAGTAAATCATTGAGCCATGGCTGTTGCAGCAAACGATGGATTGGATAAGAAATTTTTGACACTCTCTGCACTCAGATTGGCAGTACCTTCGTATGGAACTTCTTTGGAGAAAATAATATCGTGAATCTGTTCGAGATCAGTCATGAGGTCAAAGCTCGAATTTTTGAGTGATCCGTCAGTATAAATACCTGTGTTCCCAACGCGAGAAAGGGTACTTTGTTCACGTGCCACCTCCATTTTTATTTTTTCAAAATCTCGAGCAATGATATTTTGTACACAAATCACATCGTCCGAAGTCATACCATTCCAGTTGGGTGCATCAGCTCCATTAATTTTTGTGTAGACGGAATCAAGTATCCCTCCTTCAATAAGTGCGAATTCATCTTGTGTGAATTCTTGTCCTGGCTTGAGAAATGGTTTAATATCAGCTCCTTTGAAACAACCTGCCTTGATGGCTTTGTTCATACGAGCATTTGACCCAGTAATTCGTTTACCGATGAGTGATTTTGTGACGGCACCTTGCCCACTATCTACTCGCTTATAGAGATCTGTCCCAAGGTCCTCACCAATATACCCTCCAAAAGTTACATTTGGGAGGAGAAGCGCTATAATAAGGCAACTATGAACGAGTAGGCGAGAAGGAGAGACCATTTTTTGATGCATGTATAGCTATTGTAGCAGGTTTTTGTTTAGAGAGCAACAACTCTGCAAGTGCATCTTCAATTTTCTCTTGAATAAATCTACGAACGGGGCGAGCGCCGTAGGCAGGATCGTAGGTTTCCTTTTGAATATAGCTGATTACTTTCGTATCGTAGGTGAGTGCAACACCCACGCTGAGGAGCCGCGCTACGAGTTTTTCGAGCTGAATTTTGATGATTTTTCCAAGCGATTTGGTGTCGAGTGGAGCAAAAACAATAATTTTATCGATACGATTGATAAATTCTGGTGCAAAGAACTCATCGAGATCTCCAATAATTCGGGTTTTGATAGCTTCGTAATCCTTAATAATCTTATTTTCCTCCTTCTCATTGAGATTGAACCCGATTTGAGCCGCCTTGTCGGTGAATTCTTCCGCACCAAGATTGGAGGTCATGATAATGATAGTATTCTTAAAATTGACCTTACGTCATTTTCCATCAGTAATGACTCCATCTTCCAAAATTTGGAGAAGGAGATTGAATACTTCAAAATTACCCTTTTCGATCTCATCAAAAAGTACTACGGAGTAGGGCTTTCTTCGAACTTTTTCTGTGAGCATTCCTCCTTCTTCATACCCCACATATCCAGCAGTAGTACCGATGAGCTTGCTCGCACTCGATCGTTCATTGAACTCGGACATATCGATCTTGATAAGCGCCTTTGGGTCGCCATAGAATTCCTCAGCAAGCACCTTAACGAGCTCAGTTTTACCAACTCCCGTTGGTCATAGGAAGAGAAAACTACCCATAGGTCGATTGACATCCGCAATACCCGTTCGAGAACGCTTGATCGCATTGACCACTGAGTCAATTGCTTCACTTTGATCAATAATTCGCTTCTTGATTTTGGTACCAAGTTGACTGAGTTGGATGATATCCTGAGTATCGAGATTACTCTCGGGAACTCCGGTCATTTGTTCTACAATCTTTTGAATATCACTTCCAGTAATATGCATTCGCTTCGATCTTGGGATATTTTTCTTGGATCGTCGCTCTTGGATTTTGGCTTCGAGTTCTTCTTGTTTTTCTTTGGCCTTGATGGCTTTGTGGTACTGCTGACTCATGAGAAACCCTTCCTTTTCTTTGGTGATGATTTCAATTTCTTCTTTCATCTTTTTAATTTCTTCCTCATCAAAGTTGTACTTCATTGACTTACTCGAACACGCTTCGTCAATGAGGTCAATCGCCTTGTCGGGGAGAAAGCGATCGGTTACATAGCGAGTAGAAAGACTCACCGCATCTTGAATCGCATCTTCATCAATAATAAGGTTGTGAAACTCTTCAAAGCTCGGTGCGAGACCTCGAATAATATCGACTGCAAGTTCAGGAGTAGGCTCATCAACTTCAATTTTCTGGAATCGTCGCTCTAAGGCAGAGTCCTTCTCGATATACTTTTGGTATTCGGTCATCGTAGTAGCACCGATAACGCAGATTTTCCCACGACCCATGGCTGGTTTGAGGATATTTGCCGCATCGAGCGTACCTTCTCCAGATCCCGCACCGATAATCGTATGAATCTCGTCAATAAAGAGAATGATCTCATTTTCGAGTTTACTCGCTTCATCAATGATTTGCTTGATTCGAGCTTCAAATTCACCACGATATTTGGTACCCGCAACGAGACCTGAGAGATCTAGAGCGACGACACGCTTGTTTTGCATAGCAAAGGGTACTTGCCCCTCAATAATTCGACGAGCCAGTCCTTCAATAACCGCAGTTTTACCAACTCCGGGTTCTCCGACGAGACAGGGATTATTTTTGGTTTTCCGATTGAGGATAGAGATGAGTCGTTCGATTTCTCCTTCTCGCCCGATGATGGGGTCGATTTTCCCTTGCTTTGCCTGCTCGGTGAGATCATTTCCAAAGAAATCGAGAGCAGGAGTGGTGCTTTCAATTTTCTTTCCTTCCTGCTTCTTGTTGGCAAAGAACGGATTATTCATGTCCTGTGCTTCATTCATATTGCTTTCTAGCGCATTGAGAATGCCATCAAGTGGAGCAAACATGCCCGCTCCTCCCTTATTTTTCTGGGTATCTCGGGAGATTTTTACGAGCTCGGATTCAAAATCCTTGGGACTCACTCCCACAAAATCCAAAAATTGAACGATCCAAGTTTCTTTTGGCGTTCTGAGAAGTGCGAGGAGAAAGTCCTCAATGCCAGCTTTTTGTTTTTCAAAACTCGCGGCAATTTTGACCGACATGAGAATGAGGTCTTTGACTCGGGTAGATAGGCCAATGTATGGACCACTCGCTCCATTTCTAAACTCTACAAATGGGCGCTTGAGAAAAACATCGTTTACGATTTTCTGGTTGATGCCATAGCTAGAAAATATTTCAAATACCATCCCGCTGGTGGATTTCATAAATTCGAGAAACACATCTTCGGGGAGAATTTCTGGGAAATTACCACCTTTGACACGGTTTTCGGTATCAATCATGAGCTTCTTGTATTCGTCGGAAAAATTGTTGTACATAAGAGAGAGAAGATATTCACAAGTATTCAGTATACCAAAACTTTGACATGAAGCAACGACTGGGGGTTGCAAATTGATAATATTATGTCTGATATGGAAACTCAAGGGGAATTCTCAAAAAAATCCCAATTTCTCGGGAAATTTTTTTATTCAAATTTAATCCATTTATACTCGAATTTTGGTTATTACTTCTTTGTGCTTTGAGCATTTTTGAGTAATCATTTTTCCGCTAATTCTTGCAATAAGGGTAAAGATACCATAGAGTATCATCCAACCACCAACGTTAATTGGATCTGGAGTTGATTTTTCTACTATCTCACTGAGTGAAACGGTTGAGCCAGGAATTTCTGTAGCCGTCGTAGGAACGGGTACATCATAGCTAATTCCCGTACCGATAACCACGCAAGCGAGACCACACACCATTTGGATTTTTTTCATGGTAGTTCTTTTGTAGACACAAAGTCCAAGAACCCCAAATACGAGGGCATGAACTACAAATATGGCTGCCAAGCCGTACACTATCCAAGAAGCATATTCGACATAGAATGATTGCAGGGGGAGAATAAAGTTCTTGTTGGTATAGATAAGCAAAGTTGCCATCATAAGAGATAGTAACGTTCGAATAATACGAATAGTCATATCACTGGGTCGTCGTTTCAGAAACTCTATAAGTTTAAACATGGGAAAACACTAAAAATATATTGCGGCGAAGTATAGGGAGAATGGAGGGAAACTCAAGATGGGCTAGCATCTCTCTCTCGGTAGTTGCTTAAATATTGGAACCACAGTGCATGCAATGTTCTCCGGCACGTAGGGTATCTTTTTTACATGAAGCACATTTGTCATATTGACCAACGCCACATCGTATACAATG
>JAQTZK010000072.1 GCA_028687815.1 Candidatus Altimarinota bacterium
AGGATCGTAATGACTACGATAAGCTCGATGAGGGTGAAGCCCTTGGGAAAGAGGTGAGTCTTTATTTTTTGTAGGACCATATAAAATGGTTGGAAATAGGGGTTAACGCGAGTGGCGGTAACTTAGGAAAAGTATAATAGATAGGAAATCTGAATCAATCCCATTTTAACCACACTCATTTCGCTCATACTTTTGCACAAAATCCCCTTTTTTCACAAAGTTTTTAACAATCATATGTGCAAAACTGAGTATATATTTTGAATACATTTTACCACCAAAAGAAAAATGTAGAAAAGCCCTAAAACAAATTGACAACGGGGTAAAAAAGAGTAGTTTCAGAGGGTATTTACAACGCGTGAATACGGAGTAGTTTTTGACAAAAATCAATACAAATGGTGTTCGAGCTCCATACGCCGGTTCTTTTGGAAGAGTCACTTCAGTGACTCTTATCGACAGAATCCCCTGATCCTCGTATCTTTGTAGATGCAACGCTCGGTCTTGGTGGACATAGCTCACATCTCCTTCCCCGATTGGATGCAGCAGATCGACTCATTGGAATCGATCGAGATTCGAAAAATCTTGCAGAAGCTCAAAAACTTCTCCATAATGCTCCGAATTTCACTGCCGTTCATTCAAGTTTTGCTCATTTACATCTACTTCTTGAAAAATTGAATATTCATCATATCGATGGTATTCTGTATGATTTAGGGGTATCAAGTGTCCACTATGACCAGTTTGACCGTGGATTTAGTTTTCGCATGGATGGTCCATTGGATATGCGATTTGACCCAGAAGGTACTGAAAAAACTGCAGAAAAAATTATACGAAATTATAGTGAGCACGAACTCGCCACGATCTTTCGAAACTATGCTGATGAACCCAAAGCGTATTTCATTGCCAAAGCTATCTGTGAACAGCGAAAACTTCATACGATAAATTCTACCAAACAACTGCAGGAAATCATTGAAAATTCGAGCTTTGACAAAAAATCCACACTCCGTGTATTTCAAGCACTTCGCATCGAAACTAACGATGAATTCAAACATATTGAGGAATCTATCCCTCAAGCCATTAAATTACTCAGACCGGGTGGTATTCTCGCCATCATTACCTTTCACTCCATCGAAGATCGAATCGTAAAACAGCTCTGCAAGACCTTTGAAACTCCAGAAACTGACGAACTTACTGGACAAATCACTTCCCCAGCGGTTATTAAAAAAATCAGTAAGAAACCAATAGAACCCACTTCTCAAGAAGTAGCCAACAATCCACGCTCGCGTTCCGCGAAACTCCGTATCTACAAAAAAATCTAAATCGTCATGAACGCCAATCTCCTCGTCATGAAGACCGGAAACATCCCCTTCTTCTCCAGCCGAAAGACCACTCGCGAAAACTACCGTCTCTCACTCCGTGAGACTTACATTCTATCTATTGGACTCATTGGACTCCTCGGAATCTACTATGTATTTATTCTCAATGTAAATGCTACCAAGGGGTACAATCTCCGCACCGTAGAAATAGCACGAAAGAATTACCAATTTGAAGAAAGTCTCCTCAATATCCGAATCGCTGAAGCACAATCGCTTACTACGCTCGCAAACTCTTCTTTTGCTTCCAGTATGGAACAAATTGAAAACCCAAGATACCTCGTTCTCAAAGATTCCCTTTATACCTACCAAAAATAAACTCTCGCAGTACGCCACATGCCTGATATACTCAAAAAATTAGCCGAATTGATAGGATTTTTACCCGGAATCGGAGAAAAAACCGCGGTCAAGCTCGCCTTTTTTTTGCTCAAATCGCATCCAAGTTACCTCAAGAAACTCTCAGAAACTCTAGCAGAACTTCAGGATACTGTTCATGAATGTGCCACTTGTGGATCGTTGACTGACAAACAACATGTGGAGTGTGAAATCTGTCGAAATCCACTACGAAAAACGGAAGTACTCTGTGTCGTGGAAGACTATCTTGATCTCGTCTCTATTGAACGACTTGGGGTACATCATGGTCGTTATCATGTACTTGGGTGAGTTATTTCTCCCATTTCTGGAACCTCTCCTTCAGATCTCCATCTGAAACAACTATTTCAAAGAATCGAGTCAGAAGAAATCGATGAGCTTATTCTCGCACTCAATCCTAATATTGAAGGTGAAGCAACCGCTCTCTATATTGATGAATATAATCCAAAGAAAGGATTGAAAATATCTCGACTTTCGAAAGGACTCCCCAATGCTGGATTTATTGAATATGCTGATGAAATCACCTTGTTGTCAGCATTTCGAGGGAGAAAATAGAGGTAGTTATGGATATGAAAAATTGGATTCTAAAAGTCCGATTTTTTTGTGAAATCATTTCTTTTTTCAACAACATTTTTTGACATCCTATATATTTTCACTATAAATAATTTATCTCATCCCCTCTCCATGCCCCTCTTTTCCCAAGTCGACCAGACTGATGTGGATTTTTCTAAAAATAACGATAAATCAGTCCTAGAAAAATTACCACGGAACATCAAAGGAGTAATTGCCATAGTAAGTCTTGGAATAGCCAGTGGATGTTCCACCTCTTCGTCATATCGACCAAGTCCTACTGATCAAAATCTCTATCGTACGAATAGTGGAGACATGGTATATGCACCACCAAAGAATACAGATACTCGAACTACTTCGGAATCATCTGTGAGTAAATCTATTGTTGGCGCTTGAGTTGGATATGTAGTTTGTAAAGTACTAGGCTCATCCCCGGGTACTAGCCTTGGTTGTGCGATAGTAGGTGGCTTAATAGGTAGTCAAAGCTATGATCGAACCGAAATAGAGCGACAAGACTTTCATCAACTACAACGACAAATCGTTCGCGCCTATCAAACAGGATTATCGGCTGAACCCAAGGTTATAGATTCCCTAACTCGACATGTGGCCGCTACACGTAAAGGTATGATTGGTGGAGTATATCACATTCGATTTAAAGTACAAGAGGTAAGCACTTCAGGTAGAGTCATTCGGTTGTATTTTGTACATGCCACACTAAAGTCTTGAGTACAAGGAAATGGTCAACCACTTCAAATCATCGATCCACTTCCCTTCCCTGATGAAAGAGCGTTTCCAACTCGGTAATTAATTTTGTGGTACTTTTTCACTTAGTTCTTATGAAATATATGATTTGTGGATTACTCGCTTGAATAATCCTTTCACAAACCGTTAATGTGAGTGCAGAAGGTCTCCCAAAGAAAGAACAAAAAAATATTGTGGGCATGCACAATATGTATCGTAATCCATTAAAACTAGAGAAATTAGAATGGTCAGATAGCTTAGCTATAAGTGCTCAAAATTGGGCAGATATATTGGAAAATAATAGCTGCCCCCTACAACACTCACCCGCCGAACTCCGAAATAATTATGGAGAGAATCTTTATGCTGGATGGAGTACTGATTCAAGTTATCGGATTTCTATCAAAAATGGAGTACGAGCTTGGGCACAGGAAAAATCATACTATCAATATAAAAATAACAGTTGCGCTCCCAATCAAATGTGCGGACACTATACCCAAATGGTATGGAAAAACACAAGAAATGTCGGTTGTGCTGTTGCTCGATGTACAGTTCCAGGACAGACAACGGAAATTCTCATATGTCACTATGACCCACCCGGAAACTATATTGGTGAGTTTCCCTACTAGGACTGGTTGAGCTCGCAGGTGATTCGCTCGATGACCGTACCATCGAGGTGAGTTACTCGTAGAGTAAGCTGTCCATCGTTACCTTGAAACACCACTTCAGAACCGATAGATGGAAATTCTTCTTCTTCGGAGAGAATTACGTACGAAACTGGTTTTCCTATATATTCGTAAGGGATACCAAAATTATCAGCAGAGATATTGAATTCCTCGAGTACATCATCAATCAGCACCGCTCCCACCACCTCAAGTACGGTATCACTTTTCCTTCGAACATAGACGTCTTCTTGATCTTTTTCATCTTTAATATCCCCAAAGACTTCCTCAAGTACATCCTCCATAGTTACTACTCCAGCAGTTCCACCATGCTCATCAAGTACCAGGGCAATATGTTTTCGAGATTTCTGGAATTTTTCAAAAAGATCATCAAGCGATTGTGTCAAGGGAACTTTCATTATTTTTTCAAGTTGTAATGAAGAAAGTTGTGTCTTACCATGACCTTCATTTTTAAATCGAAATGCTTCTCGCAAGGTTATAATAAAGTTCACATCATCAGTAGTATTTCCACAAATCGGCATACGAGAATGACTAGAATTCATGAAAAATTCACAAACTTCATCAATACTCATATCAATAGAGACAAATTCCACATTTACACGTGGGGTCATTACTGACTCAGCACTCGTTTCAGAAAGAGAGAGGAGATTTTTAATTTGTCGTCGTTCGTCCGCTTCTACCTCACCTTCTTCATGAGACATATCAATAAATGCCTCTACTTCTTCATAACTAATACGATGAATATAGCTTGTAGAACCAAAAAGTCGAGCAACTCCACGAACTAGAAAACCAATAATATAAGATAACGGACGGAAAAGTACGATAAGTACTCTATAGATTGGTGCAACAGCAAGACTTACCGGAACAGCAAAACGACTACAAAGAGTTTTTGGAGTAATTTCACCAAATAAAAGCAAAGTAATGGTAACTGCTCCAGTTGCCATAAGTATCCCGTATTCAGAAGGGAGATTAAGCGATTTTACCAGCGAAATACTAGCTACCGTAGCCAATGAGGAAGCAGCAACATTCACGAGATTATTTCCAATCAAAATGGTAATCAAGAGCGCATCACTATCTGATTTAATTTTTTCAAGCGATTCGGCTCACCAGCGTTTTTCTCGAACTAAAGTCTGAACGGCATGTTTGGAAATAGTTACTAGAGCTATTTCTGTTCCGGAAAAAAATGCAGATAGGGTAACTAAGGCAACAAATATTATTATCGACAGGGGGTCCACAAAAAAAGTGTGAGGGCTAAAAATTGAATTGCGCACACAATATGGAAAATGTCACAAAATGCAACTTAACTCATGGCAATCATCACTTTATCATAAAAATACCCCGGTTTCCCGGGGTATTTTTGTATAAATATGACTATTTAACTTCAAGTCGGATACTAGGACCCATAGCGTTACATACAAAAACGGTGTTGATGTATGATCCACCCTTTACTCCAGTTGGTTTTACTTCCTTGATAGTCTTAATGAAGTGTTCCAAGTTGTCTTGAAGCTTCTTGGTACCAAAAGAAAGCTTACCGGCAATGGAGTGAACGTTACCTTGTTTGTCATTCTTGAATTCAAATTTTCCAGCAACGAGTTCTTTGATGATCTTTTCGAGATCTTCTCCAACCGTACCTGCTTTTGGATTTGGCATAAGTCCCTTTGGTCCGAGAACCTTAGCGACCTTACCCATTTTCTTCATCATTCCTGGAGTAGCAATCGCTACGTCAAAATCGATTTTTCCGCTCGCAACATCGTCGAGAAGATCTTCTGCTCCAGCAACGGTAGCTCCGAGCTTCTTGAGCTCTTCTGCATTACCAATATCAGTGAAGGCTCCAATTCGAACTGTTTTACCAGAACCATGAGGAAGAGAAATCGTAGATCGAACCATTTGATCTGCGTATTTTGGATCAATCGCGAGATTGAAATGGATTTCAACCGTAGGGTCGAATTTAACCGTGTTGGTCTTCTCAAGAAGTTCAACGGCTTCAGCGACTGTATAG
>JAQTZK010000073.1 GCA_028687815.1 Candidatus Altimarinota bacterium
AATCCGGAACCAACAAGTTCCGAGATAGTAAAAAGTTTGAGCTTCTTTCCGAGAATTCGATGATCTCGTTTTTTTGCTTCTTCGAGCATCGTAACATGAATATCGAGTTCCGCTTTTGATTCAAAAGCGAGCACATAAATACGAGTCAGCATTTTTTTGCTAGAATCTCCGCGCCAGTAGGCTCAGGCGAGTTTGTCTACTTTGAAGCTATTTTCATCAATATCCAGGGTTTTATCTACATGAGGTCCCGCACACATATCGGTAAACACGAGATTTCCATTTTGAGCATAATTTTCATAGAAACCGATAGAAGTTTCTCCTTTGGTGGCGAGTTCTTCGAGCATCTCGAGCTTATAGATTTCACCTTGTTCCTCAAGAAATACCCGAGCGTCAGCTACTGATTTCGGTGCGGAGACAAATTTTTGATTTTGCTTGATGATATTTTTCATCTTCTTCTCAATTTCTTTGAGATGAGATTCGAGCAAGGCAAATTCTCCAAAATCAAAATCATAGTAGAGCCCAGTTTCAATATCGGGACCAATAGCCATTTTAACCTCAGTTCCGTAGAGAGATTTGATAGCTTGGGCGAGTATATGAGCAAGAGAATGCCGTTTGGTTGAGAGTGGATGTGACATATAGTAAAGTAAGAATATATAATACTACCAAAAAACCCTCCGAGTCTCTCGAAGGGTTTTTGCTACAGCAAGAAACACACCTAGGAGAGAACTCAGAGGTGGGTAAGCGTTTCAAGTTGTGCGACCATACTTGGTTGGTTAAGAACGAAATGAGCATATACGAAGTTCTTGTAGTGTCAAAAATTTTGGGAAATTCTATGAAAAATCCGCCCCTGTGATAGAGGCGGATAGTACTTTCTTGAATATCCTCAATGAGGCATCCAAGAAGTGGAACGAAGAGGTAAGTCCACTTGGTAGGGACTCAGGTCTTCAGGGTGGAGTTATGCAGTCATGGCTTGGTTCGGGCGAACCAGCGTGCGCATGAAGCCAACTTTCGCTGGCACGAGCGCAATTTTGTGTGTGAGGGGCAGAATTGCCCGTACTTGCTTGAGAAGTTTTTTGCAACTTCCCGGCTTGCTGTTGGCCTGTGCCAGAGCTGCCTGAATCACGGCTTCACGCTCGAGTTTTTCACGTTCTTCACGCCGTTGCCGCATAGCAGCTTCAAGCTTGACCGACTTACGCACCTTGCGTGCCGCCAGATCAGTTTGTTGCCGCGAGAGAGCTACCACTCTTGAAGTTTTGAGTTGCGAAACGCAGTCCAAAACACCAAATTGTGATGCCACCGCATCCTGAATTCCCTTGTCACCAATTACCAAGGTCTTCTTTACCATTTTGTCGTCCTTAAGTCTTGTTTTCTCATTTGTCCAGTTGAGAAGCCTGTCGTCAATCCAAGTGGATGACTATCAGTCTTTTACGACTGAGTGAAGTTGATTCTAGCAATTTTATTTTTTTGTCAAAGGATTATTAAACAATAATTTATTATTGTGTCAATTACAGTTCTTTGCTCAAAAATGTCTATTCTGTTACTTTGGTAGGGATGAACACAAATAGCACTTCGCTTCAGAATTCAGAAATATACACCATTCATGAGCCACGGCCTACCGAAAGGTTTTTTAATAGTGTTATTAAAAAGGTAGAAGAAGCAGCTATAAGAACAGGAACTCGCACCGAAACAAAAGAACTTATTCTCATGATCACTGAGATGCGATATCGTGCAGAACGAACCGCTATTATTCTTGGAACTAAAGGGGAACAACAGGCATTTTTGGAACGAATAGAATCGCTTTTGGTAAATCCAGGTGAATATAATCCTTCTCAAATCAAGGAAAATTTGCAAGCTATTATTACTGAGGAATTTTCTAAGGGGATTACCCGGGCGCAACGATTGAATCTATCTCTTGGCATAGATCTTATTCGCCCGAGTGATATAGATTTCAACTTTCCTGCCTTAGATAACTACACCACTATAGTTCCTATGGAATTACATTTGGCATTCTATCCAAATGATACGGTTCAGTTTGCGTTGGATCGAGTTCGGGGTCAGTATGCTAATCGATGATTCAATGCGGTCATTCTCATGGATACTAACAAAATATTTCGAGGCATGATCACTACTATCTCGCTTGAAAGAGCTCTCGCAGAAAATCCAAAAATGTTACTTTGAGAAATTCCTCTCGAAATTACTGAATCTGCAACTCTCAATACCCCAAAACAAGAAATTGAAGAAAAAATGCTAGAACACCATGTAAATATTTGGGCTATTAAAGATACCAAGAGTGATGCAGTGATCGGAATTCTTACTCATGAAAATGTTACTATTAGTGAGGTGAGAATATATACGGCGCAACTTGATGCACAGGTGAAAGAATCGCTTCTCAAGAACGAAATT
This sequence comes from Candidatus Altimarinota bacterium, assembly GCA_028687815.1. Taxonomy (GTDB): domain Bacteria; phylum Patescibacteriota; class Gracilibacteria; order BD1-5; family UBA2023; genus CAIVSN01. Next base: position 2,404 of record JAQTZK010000073.1, read on the forward strand.
AACAAATCCAATCAGGAATCATCGATGGCATAAAGCTCTCGCATACTGAACTGATTTTAAAAAGTGAAATGGAACGTATTCCCATTTCACTTTTTTATTTCTCATAGAACATTTCTATATACAAAAAGTCCATATGTGCAAAGGCTTTTTGTGTGTAAACACGCCCACATATGGACTCTTTTTGGTACATAACGGTCACCGATTTCCGTTATTGTGTATCAGCTGCATTTCCCCTGTTTTTACAAGACTAGGGTTCTTGTTTCATGTCCGAGAGAGCTCGAGAACAATGACGATTTTATTTTAAAAAAGAAATTCTTTTTGTGTTTGTTTGGTTGTAGGTGATTCGGTCACCATATATAACAGCTGACAAATGTATTTAAACATAAAATTTTTTTACTGTCAAATAATCGAACCCTCTTTTTGTAATATTAAATAATTGCTATTTTTCAACGGCTCGATAATCCCCTTTCCAATCCTCTGGACAACCATTTTTAATATAGTTTTCCGTACGTTCCAAAAACGTCTTTGATGGACCGTCACTGTAATTTTCTATCAAGGTGACAAAGATTTTCTTGGCTTCTTCAAAGTGCTTGGACTGGTAGAGTCCGAGTGCTACTTCAAAATGCGCAATTTTGTCCAAAACATCTACATCAACTCCATCTCGAAGTCCAACGAGCTCATAAATAAGAACGGGCAGATCTTTTCCCTTTACCATAATACTATCAAGTTTACGAAAAATGAAGTGTTCCCGCTCATCACGAGCAACAGATTCACCTACGCAAATAAGGGTTCCATACATTTTATTAATCCCTTCCAATCGAGAGGCGGTATTTACCGTGTCACCGAGGGCGGTAAACTCTATTTTTCTCCCTTCACTCCCTATATTACCTACTACCGCCAAACCTTTATTAATCCCCATTCGCACGGTAATAGTAAAGCCAAAATCTTGTTTAAATTGAATATTTCGTTGTTTGATAGCTTCCTGTTGCATAAGTGCCGATTTGCAGGCGAGGTAGGATTGTCGCTTTTCGAGCCCGAATGCGCCCCAAATAGCCATTACCGCGTCCCCTACGTATTTATTAATAAAACCACGCTCTTTGATAATAATATCCGATACATCTTTGAGATAAAAAGAGAGAAAACGTACGAGTTCTTCTGGATCCATCCCTTCTGAAATGGTAGTAAATCCAGCAATATCTGAGAAAAATAGAGTCACTTCTTTTTTGGTTCCTCCGAGTTTTACTTCTTCATAGTTGGAAAGAACGGAAGTTACGAGATCTTCGGCAAGGTATTGTGATAATGTATTTTTAAGTAAACGTTTCCCTTTTTCTTCATACATATACTTATAGAGCATGGCTCAACTGGTACTCATAATGATGACCAAAATAAGTTGTATCGGATAGGAGAGAATTCTGAAAGAGACTACAAATACAAAGGCATAAAATAACACTCACAAAAAGAGGGTTAAAGCGGAGTTAAGAATCTGATAACTTCGACTTTCTACGTGAATGAGAAACAGTGTGAGAAACAGTGTGAGAAATCCAATAATGAAGTACTCAATGGTAGGTGATACATAACTCAGATAATTTTGCTTCAAAATAGTATTGAGAAAATTCATATGAATAGTGACTCCAGGTATAATTCCTATTGGAGTTAAAAATTCATCATGTAAGGCGGTTGCGGTAGCTCAAATAAAAACAATTTTGTCTTTTACGAGTGATGTCTCAAATCGATTGTGATAGACATCAACAAAAGAGAGTTCGGGAAAATTTACTCCTTTGAGCGGATAATTGATAAGTACCTCATTTCTTCTATTTCCAGAAAGGGGAATATATTCGTACTTACCATTATAAAATCTATAGTACCCTTCATAATCATGAGCATCACTAAATACCTTACTCTCCTTGTTGTTGATAACATCGAGATATTTTCGAAGTACTTTAAGGGAAAATGATTCATAATCCCCAAATCTTTTACTAGTAACTCCTGGAACAATTCCATATACCAGTTCATTAACTGGATCAAGGTAGGGTTGAAAATATCCTATAGCATAGGCTGCCTCCTTGAGTACTGGTACAGGAAGTAATACACGATCATTTCCAAAAGAATTTCAGAGGATAACATTCCCCGCCTTCTTGATAACTTCGGCGAGCATTTCATCTTCGGGAGTTTTTTCAGAAAAAAGAACGTCTATTCCGATAGTAATTGCTCCTGCAGCATTGAGATTTTCTATTACTTGTGCATAGTTAGTGCGCTTGAAGTCTTGCCATCGTCCAAGACCTCAAAATTCTGGGTCCATGAGCGTTCTATCATCTATAGCTACCAATGTAAGACTTGGATGAAGTGTATAGTCTTTCCCAGGAATTTCTTTGATATTAAACAGAATACTTCGTAAGCCTAAATTGGAATATGATATAGCATTACCTATCAATGGGGCATTGGAAAGTAAAAACACAAACACCAGAATACTGATCGTGATAAGACTGGAATATATGAGCTTAATCAGGGTTCGGTTTTTGATCTTCATGAGCTAATTTGAGATTTTTTTGATAATGGAATCCTTGATACCATCAGCAGCATTGTTAAATTTATCCATTCCTTCAATCATGCTTTCGGTATCTACCTTAAAAGTCTTAGCAAACCAATCTGGATCAGAAAGTGTTTCAAAGCCTATGCTTTTCCACTCATCCATGCGGCTATTAAAGACTTTTATACGATCCAAAGGAAGGGACTCTTGAAGTTTTTTAATTTCTTCCGTATTTTCTGATTGTTTGGTATAGGTTTCCAGATAGTTTTGGAGTTCTTTGGTGTTCTTTGGAAGATTGTTTTTGATAGAATCCCAAATATCAAATAGTGTGGCTCTTGAGAAGATTTCACGATATGCATTGGCTTCTTTTTCTGGAAGTGTTTTCAAAATTGCTTCCCGGAGTTTTATCTTTGAATCTACGGTAGTATCTGAAGTATTAAGGACAGATATTGCTTCGTAAATGGCCAAAAGTTCCTGAGCATTTTTGGAGGTAAGTTTGGCACTATCAATAGAAAGGGAAATACCAGAACCACTCGACTCAACAATAATCGGAAGATTCAAAGAATCTACCCCAAAAAGTTGTCGCAAGTATACTTGTATTTCACGAAGCATACTTTCTTTGCTTTGGAATAACTTCAACTTGTCTTGAATTTTTTGGAGTCGTTCCTGCATGAGTTTAGCATCGTTCTCTATATTTGCTTGCTGCCACTTGGGATCAAGAGTGCCGCTATCAATTGCTTTAATAGAAGAACCATCAGTAGCAATGCTCATTCCA
>JAQTZK010000004.1 GCA_028687815.1 Candidatus Altimarinota bacterium
AATTTCGAGTCATCGCCAATAGGTTAACTGGTCCAGTACCTCAGGATACCAAGAAAAATCCTTTTCAAAATGAAGTTCAAGTGCTTCTGCTAAAAGGGTGCTTTTCCCAGGTAGAAGACTTTCCGCATACATTTCAAACCGAAGTCCTTCTGAAGTATCTATTTGCCTTCTGAGTTCAGTTTCAGCCAAGGTACGAGAAATTCCAAAAGAAGTGACCACGTCATAAATTCAAACATACCCATTTTGAAATCGAGCCAGAGTAAAATCAAGGTCGAGAACAATAATGGGTAGGTGAGTTGCCATGTCGGCAGTTGGTTTACTTGGAGATTCCGATAAATGCTTTGGCATTATTTTCAAATTTTGATCCCGCATAAGATACAAGGATTCGAGAGACCCACATAGCGGTAAAGAGTGAAAGGAGTATACCTACACCGAGCGCGAGTCCAAAACCCTTAATAAGTGAGGTTCCGAAGATATAGAGAACTACAGAAGAACTAAATGATGTTACATGTGAGTCCCAGATAGCCGTCCAAGATTTGGTAAATCCAATTGCCGTAGCCTTGTTGATTTCCATTCCACTACGGATAGCTTCTTTGGTTCTTTCAAAAATCAAGATATTTGCGTCAATCGCAAGACCTATCGAGAGAATCATCCCCGCAATACTCGCAAGAGAAAGTACGATTCCAAAGCTCTTGAAAATGGCTACAAGTAAAATTGCGTATACTACGAGGGCTACTCCTGCGAGAAGTCCAGCGAGTCGGTAGTAGAAAGTGAGGAAAATCATGATAGCCAAGAGACCAATAGCTCCTGCTTGCACAATAACCACAAGGGCATCGTTTCCAATTTTAGCATCAATAGCTCGTTCACTCGTGAGGTAGATAGGCGCTGGAACGATTCCAGTATTGATATCACTCGCGAGTTTCTTGGCTGATTCTGCCGTGTATTGACCAGTAATTACCGCCTTTCCGTCTGGGATAATAGCTTGAACCGTTGGTGCAGTGATAAGCTCACCTCCTACAAAGATAGCAATTGGCTTTCCGATAAGTCGTTTGGTAAGTTCTGCAAAAATGGCTTTTCCTTCATCATTGAAGGTGAGATCAACTTGAGGTGAGAATCCTTGGCTAAAGTTTACACCAGCTCGAATAAGGTATTTTTCATCAAGCAATTTTCCTGCAGCTGTTTTTGCTGGAGTCCATTCGCTTGGTTTCTGGCTAATAACGAGAGCTTCGTAACTAAGCGATCGTGTTTGAAATGATTCTTTCTTGGTAGTACTTCCACTGTTAGTAGCTCCAGTACTCGTCACATCTCGTTCTCGAGTTACTGTGGTATTTGCGGTGATATTTGCGAGAACAAATATTTTTTCTCCAGGAGTCATGACAGCGTTCCCATCTTGACCAATACTGTAAAATCCAGCTAATTCTCCTTCAAGCACTCCAGTAAGACCCGTAGTAGTAATTTTCTTAAGTGCATCAATACTGAGTTCGGAAGGAAGATTTTCAAGGTCTACCCCAGAACCACTCACAGCTTTAACATTTTCGTTATTCTGCGCAAATTTCTTAGCGAGAGTGGCAAAATCTCCACCTTTCTTTGCTTCTTCAAGAGCTGCCTTAGCAATCGTACTTCGTGCAGCAATATCTTCTGGAGTTACACTGGTTTTTTCTTCTTTGAATTCAAGTCGAACCACCTTTCCAATGGTATCCTTTGCCTTAGCAATATATTCATTGTTTTTTTCTCGAAGTTCTGCTTCACTGAGATTTTCTCAGGCAAATGACTGAGTTGGGATTTGAACGATGATATGTGACTCATCTCCGTATTTTGCGGTACTAATAGTTGGTTCAGCCGTACCAAGTGAGTTAACTCGTTTCTCAATAATAGATTTGAGACCTTCGGTTACATCTCGTTCTACATAGGTTTGTCCTCGCGCCTTGAGATCTTCGAAGTCGATCTTGTAGTCGAGTTCTACTCCACCATGGAGATCAAGTCCAAGTCGGTAAGTTCCTGTATCAAAAGGAAGATTGACCCCGTGTTCCTTGAGGGGGAGGATATATCCGAGGGCGATTACGCTCGCAAGTATAATTGCGGAAAATTTTAGTCCGAGGTTTTTCATAGGAATTTCAAATAAGTTTAGCGCGAAGTATAGGGAAGAGATAGCACTTTACAAAAGTTTTTATTTTTTTTTTGACTCATAATTTAGCACGTGTATAATACAGGTGCTTATTTATTTGTTAAATTTCGTACTTATGCAAATATATCCACTTTCTGACCGAGTGCTTCTACGAGGAGTTGAAGCGGAAAATGTAACCAAATCTGGAATTATTCTTCCTGCTAGTGCCAACAAAGAACGACCACACATGTATGAGGTTATCGCTGTCGGACCTGGAAAAGAAGATGAGAACGGAAAGGTTACCAAAATTAATCTTGTTCCTGGAGATAAAGTCCTATCTGGACAATACTCCTGAGATGAGGTAGAACTTGATGGTAACAAATATAAAATTGTCGCCTACGAATATATCCTAGCTAAACTAGCCTAATCCAGAAGGATTCAGATGAACTCAATTAGTCAATAACTATTCAATTATGACAGCAAAAAATATACACTTTGGCGATGAAGCTCGATTGAAAATGTTCACTGGTATGGAAAAAGTGGCAAAAACGGTCACTGCTACCATTGGACCAAAGGGTCGTAATGTTATCTTTTCAAAAGGATACGGCGCACCTCAGATCACCAACGATGGAGTAACGATTGCTAAGGAAATCGAGCTCGAAGACAAGATTGAAAATATGGGAGCAGAGCTGATCAAAGAAGTAGCGACTCGCACCAATGATGCAGCTGGAGATGGTACTACTACTGCTACTCTCCTTACCTATGCTATGGTCAAAGAAGGACTCCGAGAAATTCGTTCCGGTATCAACGCGATTGAGCTAAAAAATGGTATGAAGCAAGCAGGAGATTTGGTGGTTCAAGAACTCGCCAAAAATGCTAAAATGATTTCTACCAAAGAAGAAATTGCACAGGTTGCTACTATTTCAGCACAAGATGCGGAAGTCGGAAATATTATTTCTGATGCTATGGATAAAGTAGGAAAAAATGGCGTTATTACCGTAGAAAGTGGACAAACTTTTGGTCTTTCTGTGGAACTCACGGAAGGGATGAAGTTTGAAAACGGATACATTTCTCCATATATGGTAAGTGAATTCCAAAAAATGGAAGCTCGCATCGACGATGCTTATATCCTTATTACGGATAAAAAGGTTTCCAATCTCAAGGATATCCTTCCTGTTCTTGAACAACTGAGCTCGATGGGACGACGAGATCTCGTCATCATCGCGGATGATGTGGATGGAGATGCACTTACCGGAATCATTCTTAACAAAATCAAGGGAGTACTTAATGTGCTCGCCATCAAGGCTCCAGGATTTGGAGATCGAAAGAAAGAAATCCTCAAGGATTTAGCTATTCTTACCGGAGCTACCGTGATTTCTGATGAACTCGGATACAAACTTGATATGGCAGCCGTTGAACATCTTGGTCGAGCCAAGACAGTGGTTTCAGCAAAGGATTCTACTACGATTATTGGTGGTGGAGGAGATTCTGATCGAATTCAAGTCCGCGTTACTGAAATCCAACGTCAAATTGAAAATACCGATTCGGATTATGAGAGCGAAAAACTCCAAGAACGACTCGCTAAGCTCGCTGGAGGAATTGCGGTTATCAAGGTAGGTGCTGCGAGTGAAGTGGAAATGAAAGAAAAAAAACTTCGAATTGAAGACGCACTCAATGCTACCAAAGCTGCAGTGGAAGAAGGAATCGTAGCAGGAGGTGGAGTCGCACTTCTCAAAGCATCTGCGGTACTGGCTGATGTAAAATTTACCAACCGAGATCAAGAAATTGGAGCACAAATTGTTGCAAGAGCTCTCAGTTATCCAGTTCGTCAGATTGCGGAAAATGCTGGTAAAGAGGGAGCGCTCATAGTGGATTCGATTATTCGATCGAATGAAGCTCACTATGGATATGATGCAGCTCGGGATGAATTTGTCGATATGCTTCGTGCTGGAATTATTGACCCAAAGAAAGTTTCTCGTTGTGCGCTGGAGAATTCTATTTCGGTTGCAGGAATGTTCCTCACAACTGAGGCTTTGATTGTTGAAGTACCTAAGACTCCTGAAACGGCACCATTTAATCCTGCAGAGGGAATGTGAGGTATGGGGGGAATGTATTAGGAATATCTCAGCAAAATACGAACTTCACATTCAAATCTCCGTTTCCTCGTTCAATGTGCTGGTGTACGTTTTACGGTAGTACGCGATTTTCACGAGAATTTCATTATTTTTCAGAGATATTCGGTAGTTTGAATTATTGAAACACCTCACTTCATTTGATAAAGTGAGGTGTTTTTATAAGGAAAGCATTTTGTAGCTCGTCAACCATCAATTTTTGACTCATTTTTTACAATATGATGTAATAGGAGAAATATAAAACTACCCATGAACGAAAAAATACTCATCGTTGAAGATGATCCAGAAATTGCAGCCATGTATGCTGGAAAATTTGAGCGTGAAGGATTCCAAGTAAAAATTGCTGTTGATGGAATCCAAGCTACTTCGGTAGTGGGGGATTTTGCTCCTCACGTTATCCTTATGGATATGATGATGCCTACTATGAGTGGTTTTGAGACCATAGGAGTTATTCGACGACTTGCTCCATCTCTGGAAAATTCAAAAATTATTGTTTTCTCAAACCTGAGTAGTGAAGAAGATCGCAAGCGTGCCAAAGATTTGGGGGCTGATGGATATCTAGTGAAAGCAGAAACCACTCCTGCTGATGCTGTAGCTTTTATTAAAAAGTTACTAGAAGGCAGTTCCATGCCTAAAGAGTGCGTATGTCCTCAATGCGGATTTCATTTTCAAAATTAACTCATGCTCTTTCGTAGCTTTGCATTTGAAGAAGTGGAGGCTATTCATGAACAGATAGCACTTTCACAAAAAACCAATCCAAGTACTTTGGTATTTGTTTTCTGTGTATCATCCCAAAGTGAGCGAGTTCAAAATTTTGAAGCTCAATTACGATCCAAATATTCTGATATTTGAGTTTGTGTAATTCCAGGCGGCCCCGTGACTTGCAATGGAAATATTTTAGAAAAAGAAAAAATTACAGTTACGGTATTTTCAGGTTCATTTCGTTTTCGAATATGTTTTTTAGACCAGGAAATCCCGGATGACATTATCCCAGAATCTCTTTCAGGTATTTTTTTATTTGGATTTTGAACGATACATACGGAAGCAGATTTACGAAAGTGTGAACTCGGAAACACTGCTGTACCAGTAGTAGGGTCTGTTTTTCATGGACAAGAGTCAGTTGGAATTTTTGGCGGAGAAGTAGTTATGAATCGGAGTGTAGCTATATTTTTTACAGGTGATATTATTTTTCAGACCAAAGCTTTTAGTGATGTTATACCTATAGGAAATTCTTTTAAAATAGGGCAAGTAGAAGGTTCTACTACGCTTGGACTTCGTAATATTACGGCACTGACTCATATGAACATGGCTCTCGGTGAATCTTATGTACCTCAAGTGCTACAAAAGAAGACCATAGAATTTCCTTTGATTGTTAATCGAAATGGAATGTTTGCACCTAGGTCAATGCTTTCAGTAGATTTTACAGCACAAAGTATTACTTGGAGTGGAAGTGTGATAGATGGGGAGGAGGCGTATCTGGGAATGCTTTCGAGTGAACAGGTGCAAGAGAGTAGCAACTTTGCTATTTCTTTCTTGAATACAACATGCCATGATGGAGGTTTTATTTTCTCTGATCAAGCGCGATATGTAATGCTCGGAGATGCATTGTCATGGAATATTCAGCCAGAAATCAGAACAGGAATTATCGGAACTTTTGGAAATTCGGTATTTGCTCCATTTCATGGAACTAACGAGAGTCTTTCTCATACTCTTATGGTGGTGCTTTTCTCTGATTCTACTTCTACTTCTTGTCCGAGGTATCAGATGCGAGATATCCATGATACTTATGTAGAAAGTCCAGTACTTAATAGCTACAGTATTTTGCGAGAAGTTTTGCAAAAGCAACTTACCCAACATTCAAAAGAAAACGATAGTTTAAAGGCTGAGGTATTAGATGCAAAAAAACGTGTAGATTTTCTCAAATCAAAGGGAAAAGAAGATCTCATGAAAATTATCGATAATGCGCCAATTGCCATATGGATGGGAGATTCCAATAAAGGGACTACCTATGCTAATTCCCGTTTTGAGGACTTGGTAGGGTATAGTCTTGATGAAATGATGGGGCGAAAATCGTTTGAATTTTGGACAAAAGAATCTATTGAAACGGTTCAAAATAATAATGAAAATCGATTACATGGAGAGAAATCTACGTATGAAGGGGATTTGCTTGCAAAAAATCACGATATTGTACCAGTGAGACTCACGGGAATTCCAATTTCTACAGGTACGGTAGGAATGATGCTTGATCTAAGAGAACTGCGAAAAGAAGAGTTGGAACGAGCAGCACTCCAGCGTTTGTCTGACAGTAAGGATTCCTTCTTGAATATTGCCTCTCATGAGCTACGCACTCCCATCACCTCCATTCTTGGATATATTTCTATGTTAGTGGATGGAGATTATGGAGTACTGCCGCAACCAGCCGTGAATGCACTTACGATTATCCAATCTTCTGGAAAACGACTTTCTAATATTATTAACCACATGCTTCAACTCGCCAAGCTTGAATCTTGACGCATGGTACTTCAAGAAATTCCAATTTCTCTTCATGAAATTGCTCAGAGTATTATAAGTGAAGTTCATGCTATAGCTTTGGAAAGAAATATTGCTTTAGAATTTGATGAAAGTGAAATACAAGGTACCCCTATGATTATTGGAGACCCCGATCAAATCCGTAAAGCTATTCTCAATTTGGTAGGAAATTCTCTCAAATTTACTCCAGGTGGTGGTAAAGTGACCTTGAAAATTAAACGACAAGGAAGTGAACTGGTGCTCTCTGTTTTAGATACTGGGGTAGGAATTCCAGAAAAAGACCATCATAAAGTATTTGAAAAATTTGGACAAAGTGAAAATCCACTTTCTCGTACTTATGAAGGAACTGGCCTTGGTCTTGCCTTCGTCAAAGAAGTTATTACGCAAATGAACGGACGTATTGAGCTGCAAAGTGAGGTGGGAAAAGGAAGTTGCTTTAGTATTATTTTTACAAAGTTGGGATAGGAGATATTTTTCATTCTTATTCATAAAAAATCCGGGTTTAGCTGAACCCGGATTTTTTATATTGAATATTCCTACTTCTTACATTTCGTAGTTTGAAGTCCTCCAAAAACACTTCCACGAGCTCCCTTAAGAGCTTTTTCTGCACGAGCTCCATCATTGACGATACCACAGTCGATAGCGGCTCCTTGAACCTTGTAGATAGTTTCTATGTCATTCAACGCTTCATCGAACTTGCTGAAAATATATTGACTTCGAGCTCGCATGGTGAGTACTTCGATATTGTTCGGATTAGTTTGCAGATAGGTAGTACTCATTTGAACCACATCTCCGAGTTTATTTTTTTCATACGCCTTTCGGATAGTATCCAAGGTACTAGAAATAGGAGTGACAGGAGGAATAGGAGTGCTTGTAGTAGATCCAGTACCAGTTGACACGGAAGTATTTGGCGATGAAACAACAACGGTAGAAGCTGGAGGAGTGACTTCTTCCAAGAGCTTTCCAAGGTATCTTGGATTTTTTACTCGTACTCGGGTTACTCCACCAAAAGGGTTAGTTCCAGAAAGGGTAACATATCTACTCGTTGGATAATCGAGCGAAAAGTTTCCGATGACTTTGAGATTGAGATTAGCATCATATTCAAAGAGAACTTTTGATTTGAAGGCAGTTACTCCAGGAGGATTGAGTCCATCATCAATGGAAATAAAGAAGTTTTTTGGCTCAATAAATTCAAAGAGTCCAATACTTCCTGAAGCGGTGATATTGTTTTTCTTAAGAATATCAGGGAGACTGGTTACAATATTTGAAATAATAATATCATATTTTTTTTCAGTGTCCGTTTTAGGGGTGGTTACTGCTGGTGCACTCGTAGTAGGCGCAATGGGTGTAGATATTCCTGAGTTCAAAGTTCCAGTACTATTGCTTGCAGTAGTACCAAGCTTAGCTTTCAGCGCTTCATTTTCAATTTGAAGACGATTTACATCATCTTGGAGTTTAGTTACTCGTCGTTCGTAAATTTGTATAAGTTTGCTGAGCGCACTAGAAACTTCATCTTGAGCAATGTTCGTGTCTCCTGTGCCAGAATTCATAGTAGACTCTACTACTCGAGTAATCGATGGGGAAACAGTGGCAGGAAGTGTCACGGATCCTACTGCAGCAACCGCTCCAGCTCCAGGAGCTGAAATGATTAGGCTTAATAAAATGAAAAAGGCAATGTATTTTTTCACGGGAAAGGGCATTAAATATGGATAAAACTATATTTTTTTTACTCACATAATCAAGTGTTTTATTGGAGAATAGGACTTTCTATGAATATTAAGAATTCCAAAAGTTTCTAGTGCTATTTGATGAGCATAAGTTCCATATCCTTTATGTCGGTCAAAACCATACTCTGGATATGACTTACTATATTCACTCATCCACCTATCACGAGTCACTTTTGCGAGTATAGATGCAGCACCAATAGTTTTGAAAAGTTGGTCACCTCGGATGTGTTCCATAATTTTTATATTCCTGCTAGTAGTTCAGTCAGAAAAATTAAATCTATAGTGATCATTTCCGTCGATATGAATTTCTATTTTTTCTGAGTTAATTTTTCAGATCATTTCTATTATCTGTTGAATGGCGAGTTCCATGGCCATTCGATTAGCTTCTTTGATTCACTTTGTATCTACCACCTCTGAATCTATGGATGCAATATAAAATGTCACTTCTCCATTGACTTTTGCTAGTTGTAATGCTTCAAATAATTGATCACGTCGTCATTTGGTAAGTTGTTTTGAGTCATTTATGTCGCGATAGGTACTTGTTTTTTTAAATCTATTTTTAAGTATAGCAAAGGCGCTAGCAACTACTGGTCATGCCCATGCTCATCGCCCTGCTTCATCTACTCCTATTTGTATTGTTATCATTTTTACGAGAATGTTTGACCGAATCGGTCGTTTTGAATACACTCATCCTATTCAATCTCCGTTTTATGAAAGATATTTTTCAAGAATTTAAAAAAGCTACCCTCCGCAAGCACCTAGCTATTGGATTTTCTGCTTTTGCTTTTGCCCTCGGAGTCAATGCATTTTTGTTTTCCACTGATACTGGAATCAAGATGCAAGCTTCTGCGGTTGAGGCAGTGGGAAAAAAGACAGAAGTAACTGCTGACATGAGTGTAGTTCAAAGCATAGCTGGCACGGATCGTGCCAATATTCGACTTGATCGAAGTATGCAAAAAGTGAAAGAAATCGAAGTAACGGCTATTGCTAATCCAGAAGCTGTTGTTTTTGGTGAAGTAGACAAAGCTGGGGCTATCACTTCGCAAGATATAGCGGTTACTTCTAATGTCCCTGGGGTTACTCTTATAAAAATACTTTTTGCGGAACCAACTGATATTCCAGCAGGTAGTGTTATTGCTACACTTGCTTTCAAGCGCTTAACGAGTACTCCTACCGTTATAAATCTCTCATCTCCGAGAGCTACTACTGCTGATGGAGTATACGAACTCACGAGTCAAGGGGGAGAGGTTCAATAGGAACGGAAAACTTCAGAAAAAAGTGAACTTCGTGTTCAAATCTGTGTTCTCGTATTGCTCGTAGTATTTACTGTGACTCACAGCGGTACTCGATTTTCTTATGAATTCTATCATTTTTATGAAGTTTTCGATGGCTAGTGTTTTTTTAAAGAGTTATATTATTAATTATCATTTACTGTATGTCGTCCAACCAAATCATTTCTCCAGTTCATGTTGAAAAACTTGTTTTTAGTGGAAAAGGCCTTGCACGAGCGGAAGATGGACGAGCGATTATGATTTCTGGTGGAGTGATTCCTGGACAGACTGTTTCTGTGCGAGTACTCAAAACTCGAAAAGGACATATAGAAGCTCAAGTCCTTGAAGTGCTTGAGCATTCTCCTTTGGAACAACCACTTCCAGCTCATTTTCAAGTATATGGTGGTTGTAAATGGCTTCCGATTAGGTACGAAGACCAACTCCGTATCAAAGATGAACAGGTAAAAGAGTGTTTTAGTGGACTCGCGAGCCGAGGATTGGTAAGTCCTGAGGTATGGCATCCTATTGTAGCCAGTCCAGAAATTTACGGATATCGTAACAAGCTTGAGTTCTCATTTGGAAAATATATTTCTGCTAAGGAAGAAATTCATGACGATTTTCGTTTTGGTTTCCATAAACAAGGAGAATTTGATCGTATTATTGACTGCGATTTTTGTGTACTTGCAAGTGATTCAGTCAATGAGATTTTTCTCGAAGTTAATAAACACGCGCGTGCGAGTGGAATTCCAACTTACGACCCAAAGACCGCCAAAGGTACTTGGCGACATCTGGTCGTGCGAGAATCCAAGTCTACTGGCAAAAAAATGCTCGTCTATAGCCTCAATACCAAAGATCCAAATTTTGATCGAGCCATATTTGATACCGTTTGGCAGGCGTTGGCTCTTCGGGATGATATTGTCACCCAAGTGTTATTTCATAATTCTGGACTTGCCGATATTGTCACAGGCGAAGCAGAAATTCTCCACGGTTCCGGAATCATCCAAGAAAATCTTCTTGGTCGCACTTTTGAAATCCGCCCAAAGAGTTTTTTTCAGACCAATACCGTAGGGGCAGAGGTACTTTATAGCACCGTACTCAATCTCGTCAAATCATCTGGTGGAACCCTTCTGGATCTCTATGCTGGAACAGGAACTATTGGAATCTTGCTAGCATCGCATTTTGATCAAGTCTATTCGGTTGAAATTGTGGCAGATTCAAGTGCTGATGCTTCGGTAAATGCATGACTCAATAAGGTTTCTAATTTTGAGGCCGTTCAAGTCCCTGTAGAGAAATTTCTCAAGGATTTTATCGATAGAGGAAATCAGGCAGATACTTTGATTATTGATCCACCTCGAGATGGCATGCATCCGAGTGCTCCACCAAATATTTTGGCATTTTGAGCTCGAGAGATTATCTATGTTAGTTGCAATCCATCTACTTTGGTAAGGGATTTGGACGTATTTTTAGCAGATGGAAAGTACCGATTAACGGATGTTGTCCCCGTAGATATGTTTCCTCATACGCATCATATCGAAACCGTCGCACGCCTGGAGCTGGTTACAAAATAATTGCGAATTTTGGGCATATATGTTCCAATGCTCCTATTGAATAAAATAAAAATATATTCCCATGAAACTCGAATCCAAAAAGAACTACTCTGGTATTGTAGAGCCACTTCTCCTCATAATTACAACACATGATGGACGAGTGATTCAGTTTCAACCAGAGAAACTTCGTTTACAATTTGATAGCTTTAAGCAAACTCTTGGGATTACAGAAACCGCCAAAGTATATATGCTTGAATCTCATGATGGAGGGTGCTTCTTTCACTACATGATCGACAAAAAACGAGGACAGGTGATTATTCCACCTAACGCTATCCAGATTGATTCTACCCATGCTAAAGTAGGGCTTGGGGATGAACTCCAAAAATTTTTTGAATTTCTCGCAAATAAACATGGTTTCAAGTTAGTGGTAGGAATTACCCCACAAAGTTTAAGTAAATTTAATGGTCGAGTTGGAGCGGTGCTTCGTAATTTGGGTTGGAGTATTGGTCCAACCATCGGAGAAGATGAAAATGAGGAGAAACATTTCCATCTTGGATTTCATCAGTCAACTGACGTAGGACAAGGATTACCTGAATATAATATGGAGCCAGAATATTTTGTGCCACCAACCGTTCCAAAGGCAGAATTTACATCGCAGATATAATTGGCTTATACGTCTTTCAAATACGAAGCAAATTCATTCTTGAGTTTCTGAATTTTAGCATCAATTACATATCGACAATAGGGTTGTTTCGGATTATTTTTATAGTAATTCTGATGATAGTCTTCTGCTATATAGAACACTTCTAATAATCGGAGTTCCGTAACTATAGGTATAGTAAAGATGCCCGCCTCATTGAGTTTTTGTATACTATTTGTAGCTACTTTGAGTTCCTCAGAAGTTCCAAAGATAATGCTTTTATACTGGGGTCCACTATCATTTCCTTGCTTATTTATGGAAGTAGGATCATGAACTGTAAAAAAGACCTGAAGCAAGGTTTCATAGGATATGGTAATCGGGTCATAGATAATCTCTATTATTTCAATATACCCACTTACCCCAGAGCAAATTCGCTCATAGGTGGGGAAGGGAATATGTCCTCCCATGTACCCAGAATGAACTTCCAATACTCAGCGGAGTTGAGTAAAAACTGCTTCAACACACCAAAAACATCCCCCTCCAAAATATGCTTTCTGATACTGAGGTAGGTCTATGGGTATTTCTTTTGAAAATTTGAGCGAGAGGGAATTAACACAGTGGCGAGTATTTTTTGGAGTGATATTTTCTCCTATAAATACGTGTCCGAGATGACCATAGCAATGCATACATTCTATCTCGGTACGTATACCATCCCTATCAGGAATCCAATGTACTCGACCAGGAATAGCATCATCAAAACTTGGCCACCCACAACCTGAGTCAAACTTTGTCTCAGATAAAAAAAGCGCGGTATTACATTGACGACACAAGAATACCCCTGATTCAGTAAAATCATTATATTCTCAGATATGGGGAGCTTCGGTTCATTTGTGTAGAATAATTCTAGCTTCCTCTGGAGTAAGTTGATTAAGTTTCATGGAAATAAATGAAAGTAGAGCTAATTACGAACAGTATACCAGGTCTCATTAATTTGAGATTAATTTGTAAGTACATGATATATGAAGAGCCATGAGAGTTCCATTTTTTGCAAATACTTCCAATTTGTGGCAAGGTAGACCCATAACCGAACCATTATGGCAAACAAAAATACAATTGAACTTTATTCTGACGCTACCATAGCGCAAAACGGAACTCAGGAAGAGCAAACAGCTCTGCGCAGAGAACTTCAAACTCAAATAGAGACTTGGGGTGATGTATATCGTGAGAGAAACATTGATAATCTCTGGGCTCAACTGGGAAAAATCAATCTTGGAGATCAAAAAATTCGTTCAGACATCGCAGATTTTATCGCGAATGAGCGTAAAGATAATGGAGGAAATGCTGGTTCTGAGTTTGAACGAAGATTTGCTATTCTCGAACGAAACATGGGACTTGCTCTAGCAGTCGATGCGAGAAATCAAGACGCAAAAGCCAAAGTTACCGCCAGTGCTACAAAAGAAGCAACTGAAGTCAAGCAAGATGTGAGTGCTACTGCCAAACCTGGAGCTCAGAAAGATATAGTACGTGATAGTTCAGAAAACCGTAGTTTTGAATATAGCAAAAAATTTCTCGCTGCAAATCGTGAGGCAATATTAAAGCTGAAGAAGGATCTAGTTAATCCTCAGTCAGAACTCCTCGTACTTCTTAGCAATGCTATCGAAAATCCAGACGCTATGAACGTAAATCTGGTACAAAATGCGATTAAGAAAATCAATAATAGTGCTATTGTTTCCCCCCTAGATAGCGCAAAAAAAGGAGACCCTGATGGTTGGTTTGGACCACTTACGCTTAAGGCGCTACAGGATTTGGTGAAACCCCCTGTTGCACCAACAGTAACAGCATCCTCTGTCAACTCACCAACTTCATCAGCTCCATTCAATAAGCCGAGTAGTGGACGAGCCAACTGATCTAATACTCCTGCTTCTTCGCCAAATAAGCCAACAGGAGTAATGCCAACTTCTTCAAAAGAAACACTCCCAGATCCAGTTGCTACCAATAAGGTTTTCTACAAAGACGGAGCTTATTATCTTACTGGTCCAAAAGGGAATCCAACTCGTGTAGAGTATGGAGAAATACTCAATCGATTTGGTATTCCAAAAGAAGCGGGAGCTAATTTGATGCAATCTTCACAAAATGCATCCAATCTTGCATTTCTTCTGGAAGCTTATGCACAAATTTCGCCAGAAAATCAAAAAAATGCCCAAGCTGCTGCTAAACTATTAGAAGAAAAAATGGCATCAACTGATGTTAAATCTGGAAAAATTATAGTACCTATTGGTGTAGAAATTTTCTCACTCTTGAAACTGGATGGAGTTACCAGATGAGCTCCAATAGTAGGTTCTAAGACGAAATCATTGCAAGATATTTTCAAATCTACCATAGCTCCAATTGATCAACGAGCACGACTCACACAATTTGTTCGCGAAGAATTCAAACAGTATGATTTGGTGGCTAATGATATCATTAATCGTAAGTGGAACGGAAGTATCGGAGCTGTTTCCGATGCATATTTTATGAAGATAGCTACTGATCTTCAAGGGGGTAATACCTACAATACGAGTCCTGAATACAAAATTCTCTATGATAAAATAGGGGCAACAGGAATGGCTGATGTTATCAAAGCCATCAAAAAAGCAAGTGCTCAAGCGAGCGAAGATTGGGAAAAGAATAGCAAGGTGTATGTAGAACAGTTCAAAAAACAAACAGGATATACCGGAAATATTGATGCAACTCAGCTAGCAAAAGCGCGAGATGCTTACCGAGCTTCGAGCATTGCTTCAGTAGGAAAAAAGGAAATCATGTACCAATATCTTTCCAAAGATGCGGGTCTTATTGGAGGAAAATCCAAAGATGCAGAACTCAAAACTCTCGAAGGAATTCTTGGAGTTGGAACTCTCCGTATGTCCGACCGAGCTTGGGATATTACCGGAGAAGCTGCTCAGTTTCTCGCGATTGAAGCACTCGCCATCGGAGTTGGAGTATTTACGGCGGGTATTGGAACAGCTGCTATCAATGCTGCTGCTTTTGGACGACATGCGTATCGTGGTACTCAGGCACTTGAGGCGTACAATGCGGCCTCCAAGACCAAACAAGCTTTGGTATGGAGCGGACGTGCGGTTGGTGGATTTGGAGTTGGATTTGAAGTGGGAGCCGGTGGAGTACGAAGTCTCCACGAAGGAAAAAATATGTACACCAAGGAAGGATTCGCTCAGTCTATCGCTATGGGAGTAGTTTTAGGTGGACTTGGTTCATACTTTCAGTCCTCCAAGGCACCAGCATTCCTCAAATTTAAGGATGGCGAGGGGTTTCTCAAGAATACTATTCCATTTACTTCTCAAGTAGTGATCGAAGGTGCTTCTATGGGATTGACCGCAGGAGCGGTTGGTACGTATATTTTTGAAAAAGATCATACCTGGTCTCCTGAAGAAATGGGACAGGCTATTCTTATGGCTGCTCTTTTCAAATGAGTAACCCGCGTAAAATTTAGCAAAGGAAAAGACAATGAGATTATTGCGGAGGAAGTGCCTCCAAATACTCCAACTCCAGAAGTACCTACTCGACCAGTAATTACAGAACCATTAGTCCCAAATGCTCCACGTGGTTCAGCCATGGAAGCATTTACTACTCGTGAGATTTCTGGGGCTGATGTTCGAAGGGTACGAAAACAGATGAAAGATAATGCGGAGTTATTCCCACAATTTATTGCCAATGATGGTACCGTTTGGAGTATTCGAAAAATTTCCGGAAGTAATGGATTTGAAAAACTAGAAATTGGTCCAGTTGGACAGCCTTCACTGGAGCGACTCGCCACTATTCAAGAATTTGTAGAGTGAGTAAATGCGAATGTGTGAAAGTGGAAGGCTACGACCGCAACTCCAGAAGCAACGCCTACTGCACCTTTTGTTGCACCAAATACAACTCCAGTAGCTCCAGTGAGAGCTGCTGCTCCGGAAGCTGTTGTTGCTACTCCTGAAGCTCCAACTCGACCTACTCCTGCCGCCCCTGAAACAGTGACAACTACTTCTGCCAGCGTCAATTTTGAGAAATACCTCAAAAATCTTGAATCCAAACTCGCCAAACTCAAAGAAGGAGAAAAAGTCTCTGTAGGAAATGCTACAGTTACCGTTAAAAATGGAGAATATCTGCATACTTCCGCAACTGGAGAAAAAGTCACTTTTCCTAAAGGAGCAGAAGGACTAAAAAATCTTAAGAAACATGTAGCCGAATCTACACCTCCAGAAAAAATGCTTCAAGATTCCCTTTCCAAAGATTTCAATACCAAGGTAGAGTCTATGATTCAAAAAGAAATCAAAGTAGGAGATCAATTTTATCGAGTGGTCAAAAATGATGCCGGAGGATATGTACTTCAAAAGAAGTGAGCCAATGGTGGATTTGCTCCGGTATCTGAAGCAGAATTTGCTCGTCTCAATACAGCAGAAATTGATACACTCCTCAACAGTCTTCTTGGAAAAGGAACCTCGAATTACTTTGATGCTATGTTGAAAAATCCATTTTCTGCGGAAAATCCGATGATGACAAAAGTAAAAAATATCCAGATTAAAGATTTTTATGGAGCAGAAATGCTCAAGAAAATTCCTAAGTTCTTGTGGAAACATACCGTGGGTGATATCGCAGAACAACTCAAACATTCTTGGCATCTCAAAACACTCCCATTTTCTGGGGATGGCCTCGGAAAACTCGAAGTCATTCGAACGCTCTATACGGGTCGATCATCGCATGGTAATCTCTGGACCAATGCTCACGGTGGATTTGGGTCCATACTCCCTTCTGCATGGACTCCGTCACTTGGTACTTTGGCGATTACTGGTGCTATTACAGGGGCTGAACTCTATGCAGAAAATTCCGATAAAATTTCAAATACTGAAGATGCCATCAATGTTGCCTACGATAATAAATCTGAATTTGTGAATAATTACTTCAATTATATCTGGTTTGGTTGGTTGGGAACTGCAGTGCTTGAAGGTGCAGAAGTGTTAGAGCTCACAAAAACTGCAGGAGATGGATTGGTAGCCGTTGGTGATGATTTGGTTGATCGAGCTGGTAAAGATAATGTGCCAGATGCAACGGGTAGCTATCTAGATCCGGTTAAAAAATCTATTTCCGATGCAGCGAAAGTATCTACTGATGCTGCAAAAGAGGCGTATAGAGCTGCAGAGCAAAAGACAAAAGAAATTCTCGATAATAAATAATAATAATATTTCTCTCCTCATACCGTAAAAAACCACTTCTTCCTAAGTGGTTTTTTGCATCAATACACCAAATAGGGTAATATCAACCCAGTAATCACGAAATTATATGACCGCCTCACCAGAAAAACTACCACTCACTCCTGAAAATACGCCAGTTCCACAAAAACTGGCACTTCCTGAGACTTTTGAACAAACGATGCAACAGGTAAAAGATCTATCTGATGCACTAGAAAATCGTATTAAAAAGGCCACTACTGACTCGGAAAGAGAAAAGTATTCTGGTTTACTTACTAAGCTAAAACAGTCTTTTGTGCTGAAGAGTGGCGAGACAGTAGATGGTACGCAAGAGTCCATTGCAAAATTGCGAAATGAAGTTTCTCCAGATCAGCAGAAGCTCCTGCAAGACGTGGCACATGCGGTAAAACATGGAGTTGAAGCAAGTGTTACTGTAGCGAAACAGTCAACAAGCGAGGTAGTAGCCGCTGGAAAAAAGGCTGCTGAAGCACTCCAAAATGGTAATATTGATGATGCTAAAAAGCAACTAGAAGGGATCAAAGAAACCGTCAATGCGGCTGGACAAAAAGTCATGGAGTTTAGCGGAATGAAAGCTTTTGAAAAAATATTGGAGCCACTCCAAACTCAAGGGATCGTTGGAATTTTTGCGGTTATTGCCAATTTTTTCAAGTTTCTTACGGGGGGATTGAAGTGGTCAGAGGTGGTGGGTGAGGCTTCTGGTAAAGCAGAAAAAACAATTCTTGCAGGTAAAGAGAAAATACCTGAAATTTCAGCTGCTGTAACGCAATGAGCTAAAGAAGCTGAGAGATTTCTGCTCGAAAAAGAGTATAGAAATGGTTTAATTGAAAAGAGCCTCCCATCCCTTTATGAAAAGCTTTCCAAAGAATTTTTTGAAGGAGGAAATATGAGTGATAAGCAAAAAGCAGATCTGAAAGAAATCCTTCAAAATGCATCTTATGGACAAGATACGGTATCAAAAATTAAGTCTAGAATTGAAAATGGAAATCTAGACTTAGCAAAAGCATCTGATCTTTCTGATCTTATTCTTGAGATTGGATTTGGTAATATAAACATACTCTGGGAACTCATGTCACGATGAGTAATTCCACTTTCTCGAGTTGCCGTTCATACCATAGAAACAGCAAATAATTCTTATAAATTTAATGTAGGTATTGTTTTTCAACGTCTCAATCTTCCAAATCCACCCTTCATTAGTCTTTCTTCTGAAGAATTAGCAGTAAAAATGAAAGATGCAGATCCGAAACTCAAAGATTTTCTTTTGGTGGAAATGTATCGTGTCAATGGATTTATGGCAAGTATTCTTGGTACTGCAGCATGACTCAGTGCTTCTCTGACTAATGCCTTGCTAGTTGATACATCTACAAAGGTCGATGGAATACAGATGTTTAAGGCAAATTTTAATGGTAAATTTGATGTGTTATTAAAAGATATTGAGATTCTTGAAAAGGCGGTTCTTGGACAAAATGTTGGTGGAGTAGAAAAGTCTATAGCTCAGAATTTACGAGATCATTTTACTCAGATTAAGCAGAATTTTACTATTTTGGAACAACTTAAAGCTGATCCAACTAATCAAGCTCTCAAAAATCAGGTGAAGACCATGAATGACCCTTTTAAATTGAAAAATACTTTAGGACAACTTTTAGGTACAAAAGCTGGCATGGCATCAGAATATCTAGATTCTTTGTATGAAATTCAGAAGTATCAAGTTGCTGTTGCTCAAAAAGATATTCTTTCTCGTTCAAGAGGTTTATTTGGTTCATTTGAAATTCTCAAAATGCCTCGCATGGCTGATCGATTTATGCTTCACTTTCCATCTCCTGAAGCTGCAAAAAAAACACTACAACAAATGGCAGCTTATGGACCTGAGTTTCTACAAAGTTTTTTTCGCTCACTTCCTGTGGCTGGACTGGTAATTGCAGGGTATGATGTGGCTAGCTCATCAGATTCAGAAAAGAATTCAGTCATTTCGTTTCTCGGAGAAGCATCTAAAATTCTTATTCCATTTGTTGGTCCACTCTCACTCTTTTTTAGTGATACACATGGACCGAAAATAGCACGAAATAAAGAAACTGGAAGTGTAGAAATTGAAAATATGGGCACAGGATTCCTTGCAGCAGGTATGCTTGGTGTTGATACAGTACTACTGGCCAATGCTATAAGAACTTGAAAATTAGCACAATTTGCTACAAGCAGAATTACCGATGTTGCAAAATTTTGAGGAGACTTGATTAAATATGGAAATGTTTGATTAAAATCTATTGAGAAATTATCGCCTCAATTAGGCAGACTATTCCCTATGATTCAAACACTTCCAAAAAAACTAAAAATTGCTGCAGTTTTTGCTATTACCCTTTGAGGAAGTGCATATGCCTATGCTTCATCTCATAAAGATATAGAAAAACAACTTATAGCAGATGGTTTTTGGGATGGAAGATCAGAAAATATTACCCCAAAGCTCAAGGAACAATTTACGACTATGAATATTGATGATAAGCGGTTATTCTTGGATGGATTATTTGTGACTTTTGTAGAAAAAAAGGAGAATTCACTACCTGAAACCGAATCATTTTTTCATAAATGAGTATACACCTTGGTAACCAAGAAGACGGAAGATATGAGTAAGATTTGGGAAGCTCTGAATGCACATGAGACGAAATTTTGAGAAGAGCTTCGTACTCTTTGAATTGAACTTAAAGTGGCTACAAAAGAAGTGGTATAAGTGATTATAAATTTTTGTTCAACTTCTTTGAAATCTCCTCCCGCTTATCATCTCTATGAAACTTCAACATAGTTTCTGAAATAATAATTCCCCAAGGCCTCCCCAGTCGCTCGTATTCTTTCAGAGTCACTGGCTCACCCATAGATCGACACCATCTGTCCACACTGTCTAGTAAACCCGTAAACCGCTCTTCCACGAGCGGTTTTTCAATACTCAAAAAATTCCGAGCCTCCGTGCTGGTAGGGAAATATTGGGTCATCCAGTCTCGATTGGCTTCTACAAATAATTCATAGGTTCCGCCGATGTCCAAAATAGGCTTCAAATAGTGTACCCAAGCTTCTAGATAGACATCATTTTCAATCGCAATTTTCCCCATATCAATAGCCTCTGTGGTACAAAAAAATGACAAACAAAATCGTCATTTTACCTTATTCCCATGTCGTCGTACCCCGAGTATTTGAAAAATTCCCGTCATCAAAATTCTCGTCAGCCACATTCTTCGAGGGTCGCTTACCACAAACAAATCAATATCAGAATCTAGATCTGAAGCGTACATAGATAGACTATTACAAATTGCAACCATTCGCAAACCTGGAATCCAAGCCACCCATTTGAGATATTTTTGTGCACGCTCAAAGAGTAGCATTTCTCATACTGATGGTTTAGTTTTGCAACCGAGGAGTGATTCGATAGTCATAAAGTGCTGTTTTTGTAAGTTAAGATATTGAAAACAGGGAGCTTATCAATTCAACCTTGTTTCTCTACGATTTGTAAACTCACTTTTTCAGTAAAAAATACCCAAAAATCCAACAAACCCATCATTTTTCTAAATATTTGCACTTTCTCATCCTCGGTGCTTGTTTTTTTCACCATTTTTTTTATAATCCATTTTTGATTTTTCTAACAAACGTATGGCACACGAATTTTATAGTATACTTGGAGTAGAGCGGACTGCGACTCAAGAAGAGATCAAGAAAGCTTACCGAAAACAAGCGATGGATCATCATCCAGATCGTCATAAAGGTGACAAACAAAAAGAAGCTGATTTTAAGAAAATTAACGAAGCCTACGCGACGCTTTCTGATGAATCTAAGAAGGCTCACTATGACCGATTTGGTACGACCGATGGACCTGGACAGGGTGGTTTTGGCGGAGCTGGATTTGGAGCAGACTTCAATATGGGAGATATTTTTGAGACGTTTTTTAACGGTGGAAATGGTTTCGGTGGAACGAGCCAAGGTCGTAGACGGGAAGTTGGAGATGATATTGAAATCCAATTGGATATTTCTTTTGAAGAAGCCTATCTTGGTGCTAAAAAAGAAATTACTTTTACCAAAAAAACTATCTGTTCTGATTGTCATGGTACTGGAGCAAAATCCAAAGATGCCATTGCCTCATGTCCTGATTGTGGCGGTCAAGGGAAGGTAAGAAGACGCGTTCAAACTCTGTTTGGTGTTATGGAGCAGGCTATAGCTTGTGATCGATGTTCCGGAACTGGAAAGATTATCAAAGAATCTTGTACTACTTGTAAAGGGAAAAAATATACCACTCAAAAACGTACTCGCACTATTGATATTCCTGCCGGAATTGATGACGAAATGACGATTAAGCTTCGAGATGAAGGAAATGAAGGTACGGATGGATCTGGAGATCTCTATGTTCACTTCCGCGTGCCAACTACCTTTGCCAATCTTACACGCGATGAACATCACCTTATTTGTACAATCAATCTTGATCCAGTTGAGTTTATTTTGGGTACCAAACGAGAAATCGATATCCCAGTTCTTGGGAAACGAGAAATCGATATAAAGCCCGGAACCGATCCCAACTCACAACTTGTTTTCCGAAATGAAGGTTTTCCCAATATTACCAGCAAAGCTGCTGCTCGAGGAAACTTGATTGTTCATATTGAGGTAGAAATCCCAAAAAAGCTTTCCAAGAAAGAACGAGAGCTCTACGAAGCCATTGCGAAGGAGAAAAAACTTGATACCTACAACTCCAAAGGATTTTTTGAGAAACTTTTTGACTAGATTTTTCTCGAATTTTTCCATTTTTTTCGTATAATCTCCGATATATTTTTTCTACGGTATGACTTCTTCCTATAACGATCTCGTAAATGTCGCCAGTTTTTGAAAGAAACGCGAGTATTTTGATACGGAACGAGGGAATATCGCGCACTATTGCCGCGACTGCAAAAAAAACGTTGATGTAGAAGTGCTGAATGAAGAATTAGCAAAATTTCGTTGCTTGGTTTGCTCAGGGGTACATATTGCGACTGGAACCGCAGTTTCCCTCCAAGAGCATTATTCCAAAAAGCGGTAATATATACAAAGTACATATATTTGTTTGCAAAGTATATATATTTGTATAGAGTGACGTTATATCTGTAATTTACTATGTATGACAAATAAGAAAGAAGCCCTTGCCCAAGCTCTCGCTATGATTGAGAAGCAATTTGGTGCTGGATCCGTAATGACCCTTGGTACCCAAGCACTTCTTGAAGTAGAAACCACATCTTCTGGTTCTATCTCTCTTGATGCGGCGCTCGGAGGTGGATTTGCTAAGGGACGAATTGTCGAAGTATACGGTCCAGAATCTTCTGGAAAAACAACTTTGACACTTCATGCTATTGCAGAAGTTCAAAAGAATGGTGGAACGGCTGCATTTGTGGATGCAGAACATGCACTTGACCCAGAATATGCTCGAAAAATAGGAGTAAATATTGATGAACTCATTATTTCACAACCAGATTATGGTGAGCAAGCTCTGGAAATCGTAGACGCGCTCGTGCGATCAAATGCTGTAGATCTCATTGTAGTTGACTCGGTTGCGGCTCTCGTTCCCAAAGCTGAAATCGAAGGAAATATGGGAGACTCTTTCATGGGACTCCAAGCTCGACTTATGTCACAAGCATTGAGAAAGATCACTGGAGTTATCTCAAAATCGAGCTCAACGGTGATTTTTATCAACCAAATTCGTATGAAAATCTGAGTGATGTTCGGAAATCCTGAGACGACTACTGGAGGAAATGCCCTCAAGTTTTATGCTTCCCAACGACTCGATATCCGACGAAAAGAAAAAATCGAATCTGGATCTGGTGACAATAAAGAAGCTACAGGAAATCGAGTGAAAATCAAAGTAGTCAAAAATAAGATTGCTCCTCCATTCCGAGAGGTAGAAATTGATATCCTCTTCAACGAAGGTATTTCCAAGACTGGTGAAATGCTCGATATTGGCTCTGAGAAGGGAATTATTAAGAAAGCTGGAGCATTCTATAGTTTTGGTGAAACCAAGCTCGGGCAAGGACGAGAAAATTCTCGAGAATTTCTCATGCAAAATCCTGCCATTGCTGACGAAATTGAAGTTCAAATCCGTGCATTATTTGCGAAATAGTAGATTCATGGTATAGTATTAACCTATGTCCAACTCTGATATTGTAAGCGAACCCTCACTCAAATTACCCGTTTCAGCAACGGGTAATTTGAGTGAGGGTCTTGAAACAGCGCCTAATACGCCATCTACTGCTAGTGTAGCAAGTACGGTTGCAGCTGTTTCTAGTACTGTTGGAGAACAGATTGAGATTGCACAAATTACCGCAAATCTCAGAAAAAAACTAGTTCCTCTACTTCCAGAATTCTCACTTTCTACAGGAATTAACTGAGCAGAAGCAGTAGACGAATTTGCTCAAATGGTGAATGATTTGAATCGAATCAGAAAATCTCACCTCGAAACGCAAGTATAATTTTGTACTGTGGAAATTTGAGTATACTCTCAACTTTCCTATTTTTCTATGGCAATCGTTCAAAATATTTTCCGTCTTCTCGCAAAAAAACAGCTTACACATGATGTTTTTGAGTTGAAATTTACTTCTGAAGAAGCTCTTGCTCCTAAACCAGGGCAATATATTATGTTTCAACTTCCTTCTGGATTGAAACGTGCTTATTCGATAGCTTTTCACGAAGGAAATGTCTTTACTTTCATTATTAAGCAGATGTCATATGAGTCTGCTGGAAGTCGTGAAATTTGTGATTTCCCCATCGGACAAGAGGTTTTTGGAATGGGACCAATCTGACATTTTGTCCTAACTGATGGCGATGTGCCTCGGCTTTTTATTGGTACTGGAACTGGTTTTGCTCCTTTATATTTCCAGATTCGTACCCTAGAAGCACGTGGTTTTGATTCAAAAACAGAATTCCTCTTCGGCGTAAGAAAGACTGAAGATATGTTTTACCAAGATGAATTCACTCGACTATCTCAAAGTGGCAAGGAATTTTCTTTTATGCAATATCTCAGCCAAGATGAATCCGAAACTACAGAAAAGGGATATGTTACCGATAAGCTCACACAAGATTATGTGGCCTCATTTCAAGAATTTTATATATGTGGAAGTCCTGTTATGGTAAGGTCAGTTCGAGATATGCTTGCTGGATTTGGAATACCAAAAGAATCTATCAAATTTGAACAATACTAAAAAATAAGCTTTCAGAAATCTGAAAGCTTATTTTTTTAACTCGATGCTTATTTTTTCTGTCTGCACTTTTTTTGGGAGCATACTTTGATATATTGCCAGTGTTTCATCTGCCATTTTTGACCAGCTAAATTTCTTAACTTGCTCGTATCCAAGAGTTTTACACTGATCTTGTTCCTCTTTTGAATTCACGATACTTTCCATAACACTCGCCATCTCATCGACACGTAGCGGATGAAAATATTTTGCTGCATCTCCTCATACTTCTGGAAGGGAAGTGGTCTTGGAAGCGGCTACTGGCACTCCACCCGCCATGGCCTCAAGAATAGGAAGCCCAAATCCTTCGTAGAGTGAGGGCATAACATAGAGTTCCGCTCATTGGATAAGTGGAATAACCTGTGAAAAATCTAAATGCCCAGGAAATATGACTCGATTTTTGAGTCAAAGTTCCCGAACGGCTTCACGAGCTTCCGTAGTTCTGGGATCTTCTTTACCTCCAAGAACTAAAGTTCCTTCGTAACCATTTCTTACCATTTTATCAAAAGCTCGGACCAGTCGTCATAGGTTTTTGTGTTCTCGATGGAGTCCCATATAGAGAATATATTTCCCGGGTATTCCAAGCTTTTTCTGCACTTCTAGAATATCCGTATCCTTTTGTTTACTAGAAAAT
>JAQTZK010000005.1 GCA_028687815.1 Candidatus Altimarinota bacterium
ACTACCATGGAAGTACCGCTACTCGTCACTACTACTGGTGGATATACCACTTGTCCCGTACCAGTATTTGCTCCAGTTAATGTGGTTACACCAGTTGCTGTAAGCACAGGAGCCACTACGTCAGGAGTTTTTTTCGGGAGTGGAGTCGGAGTTTCTGGCGATGTTTTTACGGCTACTACTTGAGATTTTTCAAAAGTACTCGCTTTTGTTCCCCCCATATCAATGAGTCCTAAACCCGAAAGTCCACCAACTACGAGAACTGAAGTGAACATGAATGCACCAACCCCGTAGAAAACTTTCTTATGATTATCAAAAAGCGCTTTCAGTCCACCCTTTCGTTCTTTTGATAGATCACGAGCAACGGTTTCTACGTGCTCTAGTGTAACTACTGCTGGAGCATTCTCTCAAAGAGTAACTTCTGTTGAAGCTCATACCTCTGCAGTCGTTGTTTCATTGGTTGACTGAGCCAATGCCTCCATAGTAGCTACAACCCCCGTAGATTCATTCATAGAAACTACTTCCACAGGTTGAATTTCGTCAGAAACGATTTCTTCCACTTGGGAAACTGAAGGCAATGCTTCCATAACTACTGTCTCAACAGGTACTTCAGATGATTCTGGAGCGATAGCTTCTGCCTGAATTTCCGCAGGGGTAGCGATTACTTCAACTGGCTTTTCCGCTTTTTCTTCTCCAAAAGATCACATTCCTACAATATCATCAAATAGATTATCATTTTCAAATTCGAGGTTTGGAAAGAATTCTGCACCGAGTGGAGCAACCTTCGACTCTACCGACGCAACATCTACTGCAACTACAGGCTCAATATCCAAAACTTTTGAAACCTCGGAATCGGGAGTTATCTCAACCACCTCGTTCACCGGAGCTGCTGGCATTTCTGTTTCACGAGAAATTACCTCTTGAGCTACTATTTCGACTACTGGCTCTGCAGCTACCGCTGGAGCAATAGTAGCTACTTTCTCTACCACCGCTGGGGCCATTTGAGAAACCACTGCCGGTGCCGATGAGACCGGAGCAGTAGAACTAGGTTTTTTGAAATTTGAAAGAGAAAGCTTTGGCTTGTGAGGATTTTCAAAAGCTCTCATAATTTCTGGCTCTTTCTGGGGAGTTGCCAGAGGGAGTGAAGTAGTTACTTCTGAGCTAATCGGAGAGATTACCTCTACCACTTCATTCTGCGAAACAGATGCCTGAGTTGGTAAGGTAACTAGGGGGGTTCCGCTCGTAATTTTTTGCTTTTTAAGAGCAGAGAGATCTAATTTGGCCATAGGAGAAAAAGTACCTCACCACTTTACGATATATTTTTTTATAAGTCAAAAAGTTGAATGTTTCGCGTTTTCTTCTTTACAAGATAGGAATTTGAATACAATTAGTGCAACTTTTTCTGAAAGGGTCTTTTACTTTGAACCGATTATTATGTTATATAGAAATGTTGCCATTATTGCCCACGTTGACCATGGGAAAACTACCCTCGTTGATGCACTCCTCAAACAATCTGGAGTATTCCGGGAAAATGAAGCTGTAGATATTTGTGTCATGGACTCTAACGATCAGGAAAAAGAGCGTGGAATTACCATTTATGCAAAGAACACTGCCGTATTCTACAAAGACGTGAAGATCAATATTGTTGATACTCCAGGTCATGCCGATTTTGGATCAGAAGTAGAACGAGTTCTTCGAATGGTTGACTCCGTTTGTCTCGTAGTTGATGCCTATGAAGGTCCTATGCCTCAAACAAAGTTTGTACTTAAAAAAGCCTTAAGTCTTGGTCTGAAGCCAATTGTTATTATCAACAAAATTGATAAACCAACCGCTCGTCCGGATGAAGTAGTAGATATGTTGTTTGATCTTTTCGTTCAACTTGGAGCTACCGATGAACAACTCGACTTTCCAGTAGTATATGCCATTGCCCGAGAAGGAGTAGCTGTACGAAACCTAAAGGACGAAAAGAAAGACATTTCTCCAATTTTCGATGTTATCCTCGAACACGTAGCTGCAGCACCAAACGACTTGGAAAAGCCATTCCGAATGCAAATTGCGAATCTTGCCTATGACAACTACCTTGGACGTCTTGGTATTGGTCGAGTATACGAAGGAGTAGTGAAGGCGGGTCAAGCCGTTACTATTCTTGGAAATGATGGAGTAAAACGAAACGGGAAGATTGCGAAATGTTTTACTTCTCTTGGTCTCAAGCGTAGCGAAGTAACCGCAGCAGAAGCAGGGGATATTGTAACCATTGCTGGTATTGCTGACATTTATGTTGGGGAAACCGTTTCTAGCGTTGCAGATTTTGAAGCTATGCCACCTATTACTATCGATGAGCCAACTTTGAAGATGGAGTTCCGTGTAAACGACTCTCCATTTGCTGGTAAGGAAGGGAAATTCGTTACTTCTCGAAATATTCGTGAACGTCTCGAAAAAGAACTTGAGATGAACGTAGGTCTCAAGGTAGACTTCGAAAACTCTGATGGCAATGGATACAATGTATCTGGTCGAGGAGAACTTCATTTATCAGTACTTATCGAGTCTATGCGACGAGAAGGTTTTGAACTTACCGTTGGAGCTCCTCAAGTAATTTTCCACGAAGAAGGAGGTAAGAAACTAGAACCTATCGAGCAGGTTACGGTATTTGTACCTGAGTCTGATGCTGGATCTATCATCGAAGCTCTTGGAAAACGAAAGGGAATTATCAAAAATATGGATACAAAGAATGGAATTACCAATCTTGAATTTGAAGTTCCAACCCGAGGTCTCCTTGGATTCCGATCACTTTTCGTTACTCAAACTAAGGGGGAAGGTATTATTTACTCAGCGTTCTCACACTACGAAGAATATAAGGGTTCTATCGAAAAACGAGAAGTAGGATGTATGATTTCTGGAGTAGGAGGAAATGCCATGGCATACTCACTCTGGAAACTTGAAGAACGAGGTCCAATATTTATTGATCCACAGACAGAAGTATACGAAGGAATGGTTATTGGAGAGCACCTCAAGGGTGGAGATCTCGTGGTAAACCCAACCAAAAACAAGCAATTGACCAATATGCGTGCCTCTGGTACTGATGAAGCGGTTCGATTGACTCCACCTCGAAAATTCTCTCTTGAAGAAGCTCTCGACTACATTTCTACCAATGAATATGTAGAAGTAACTCCATCAAATATCCGAATTCGAATGAAAGGACTTACTGAAGCTGACCGAAAACGAGGAAGTAAATAATTTCAAAAAAGACAATTTTTTGACAAAATTACTCCATTCCATACAATTCTATCCATTCTAACTCAATAATCACATGATCGTATACGCGATTAAGAACTCAACCGAGTCCAACGAGAAGCTCGTTCTTCGATATAAAAAGATGTTCTTCCAAACTCGAACTGCCAACAAGCTCAAAGCTGAAGCTCAGCAACAGCGAAAGGTAAGCCGACGAAAAATTCGAGAGTCAGCTATTGTTCGAAGCTTTTACCGAGAAGCTAACAAAAATAACGCCGCGTAATAATTATATATTATACCACAAAAAAGAGACTTGTAACAGTCTCTTTTTTTGACCAGTATCAAAAAGTAGGGTACGCTGTTGAAGACAAAACAAATACCAATGCAAAACCTATCCTCTTTCGATCTTCTGAGTGAGCTGGAAAATCCAGAATCAACTCCTGGTGAAGTATTGATTTCTCCTCCAGAAACCAATACTCACCCTGCTTATCATAGTACAGATGCCTTTTTGCTGCAAGCACAGCAAGTGGATGCTCTCCTCAGTTTGGAATCTACTTATGAAGCTCCCGTTCCAGCGGCGACTCAAATAGAAGTAGTTATGAAATCGCTTCCTTTGGTGACTTCGTTACCAACAACACCCACAACGTTAATTTGAAATATTAAATCTGGTTTTCGTTTTCTTGCTCACTATATTGCGGTTTCTAGTGCTGTTTTTGCCATCTTACTCCTCGCAACAAACTGGTCAGCTTACTATGCCGTAGCGCAAAACTATTTGAGACCAGAGTCCATTCAGGCAACAAATACTCAAATGCAAAATACACTTACCAATTCCAAAATTACCGTTTTTGCGAGTGATGTAAGCGGTAGTGTTCATGAGAAAAAAGAGAAAGCGGAAGATATTAAGAAACAATTAGATGCAGAAAATATCAAGATAGATGAGGAACCATTTTCTATGAAAAATCTCCTCCCAACTAAGCCAAATATTTCAGCAAAGTTTGATATCACCCCCTACGAGAATCGAATTATTATCCCAAAAATTGGAAAAAATATTCCATTAGTAGATGTTTCTATTACAAAATCTTTCGATTTTGATCACATGGAAAATATCTTTATGCAAGAATTGGAAAAAGGAGTAGTTCGCTATCCTGGATCTGCAGTTCCTGGTGAAAAAGGGAATGCCTTCGTATTTGGTCATTCATCTAACTTCCCTTGGATTAAAGGAGATTTCAATGATGTATTTGCCCTTTTGGACAACGTATCATTTGGGGATGAAATCATCGTATTTTACAACCAAAAAAAGTTTGTCTACACCGTTCGAGAAAAGAAAATTGTAAAGCCAGGCGATGTAAAAGCTCTGGAGCGAGATCCTGCTAAAACAGAGATTTCACTTATGACTTGCTGGCCAATTGGAACTACGCTCAAACGAATGCTTGTCTTTGCAGAATTAACAGAAAGTCCATAATATGAATTTCTTCTGATCTATCTATGCCTACGATACGGCATCCCTCCTCGTTATTCATGGGGACGATATTATCTATATTTGAGTCATTAGTGTTATTTGAGTCATCACTTATTTTGTCCTTCCTATTATCAAAAAAATACTAGATGAACGAAAAAAACTGAAAACGAAAACTGAAAAAAAGAAATTTATTGAAGAGTTGATTATGATGAAAGAAATTCAAGGCGAGATAGAACAAGAAATGCGAGAAGCACTTATTCATTCAGAGCTTCGTTCCAAGAAGGAGCATGGGCCCGCAGTGTAAAACTACTGAGAGCGTTTGGCGAAACCATTTGCCAACCAAAACTGAGTGCCATCGACAAGCGTGCTAATTGCACGTGGGATTGTTGCAAATAAATAGTAATTTCTTGGCCATCTTCAGGTTGAGCATAAATTCGCGCAATGCAGCCATCGTTAAGTGCTGCTATATTGGCACGTATCGCTCATTGAGAAAGATATACCAATGGTTTATTTTGGGGCTGATAATTGAGATTGGATAGTGTAATACCAAGGGTAATCTGGGCGGTACTCGGTACCTGGAAACGATTATGAGAATCTTGAAAATATCCTGCAGATTGATAGATATTTCGAATATAATCGTATATTTTTTTAGTGAATGTTCCATTCAGATGAAGCATTTGACCTGCTTGTATCCGAGGAATGATGTAAGTTTCAAACAGTCTCCACATATATATTTCTCGCTGAACTTCCGATAAATGAGAAATATCTAACTGAACCCTTGGATTTTCTAAATTATCCAAATATACGTAGTCAGAAACTTCAGAAAATTGACTCGTAGGCTGAACACACTCAAATACATAATCATGAGTTCCATCATCTAAGTAACTGATTTTATTGGTATGAATAAGGTGCATATCTATTCGTGATGATATTTTGATCCCTTCCAGATTTCGTGCATACGGTAGATTTGCTCAGATAGCACCAAAAGTACCAGTCCATGAGGCAAAGTAAACTGAGACAGTCCAATATAGGCTTCTGTGTATTCTTTGAGTATATCTCGATCCAGTCAAAAACTCCCCCCAATAACAAAAATCACCTCTTTTCCAGCATCTCTATTTTTTTGGATTTTTTCTGAGAATTCCATAGTAGTATATTCTTTACCGAACTCATCCAAAATATAGGCTTTTTCTCGAAATTTGATAAGTATTTCTAGTACCTTCAAAGTTTCTTGCTTAATGACAAAAGCTCGTTCAGTGTGCTTTACTGGACGAATTCGTATCCATTCCACTTGTCACCTCAAACGTTTTTCATACGTACTTACTTCCGTGGAAAAATGACCTCAGGCGTCGGCTATATATAAGATTTTCATGGTGGAATTGTACGAAGTGAGAAGAAAAATACAAAGAGATTTTGACTCTCGCGAGACTTTCAATACAATGCGCCCACTTGCCACTTTAGCTCAGCTGGTAGAGCAACGGTCTTGTAAACCGTAGGTCGTCGGTTCGATTCCGACAAGTGGCTCCAGAAAAAAACAACAAGTACGAAGCTTCGATAGAAGACTTATATCCAAAATCGAAGCTTTCCTGCTTTTATGGGTCGGTTCCAGAGTGGTCAAATGGGGAGGACTGTAAATCCTTTGGCTTCGCCTTCGTAGGTTCGATCCCTACCCGGCCCACCATTATACAATCAACAGATTTCTTACGGGAAATCCATATATCGCTCTCTATCAGAGCAAAGACGCTATGAATCTCGCCCGGATGGTGGAATGGTAGACACGACGGTCTTAGAAGCCGTTGCCGCGAGGTGTGAGAGTTCAAGTCTCTCTTCGGGCACCAAAGTAAAATTAAAACTAAAGGACTTGAACCGAGGGTTGCGAAGCAAAGAAAGCCAACGATTTGGCTTTCGTCCCGAGGCGCCCCGCAGGGGAAAGTCTCTCTTCGGGCACCAAAGTAAAATTAAAACTATGCGAAGCTCAGAAGTGAGTAATATAAGTTGAATAGATAACGCTCAGTTCATCCAAACGATTGGTTGTGCGTTGTCCATTGGACAATCCTTTACTCCGGCGTCACCGTATTAAGCGGCCGCGACAAATTTTTTTCCTATGAAAAAGGATATCCACCCAAATACCCATAAGATTCAGGTCATCTGTTCTTGCGGTAACAGCTTTGAAACACTCAGTACCGTTAAGGGAGAAGAACTCAAAGTAGAAGCCTGTCTCAAATGTCACCCATTCTATACTGGTGAAAAACGACTTCTCAAAACTTCCAGCGTTGACAAATTCTACGCTCGACAGAAGAAGGCTGACGAACTCAAGAAATAATAAGTTCCAAACCAAAAAAACACCTCCAATTCAATTGGAGGTGTTTTTTTATTATGGGGCAGTAGGCGAGACTCATGAGGCCAAGAAAGTGCTGAATAATATATAACTCGTGACTAGCAGAAGCACTCCTATGATAATGTACTTGATAATACCTTTCGCTTTCTTCATTTTTTCATCATCACCACCTGAAGTGAGCACGAGAAATCCCGCATATAAAATAAGTATAATGATAACCAAAGCGAGAAAACTATTCACGTAGTTGATAATCGTGGTAAATATCGTTATGGTTTCAGAAATTTTAGGATCCTTGATAGAACAGGTGGAAAATAATCATAATCCCGCATCTTCACACTTTGCCTCTCCGTAGATTGATTTTATAAATATACCAGGGAGTTTGATAAGTAAGAAGCCAACAATAGCATATATAATCGTTTGCTTTCCTGCCTTTGCTCGCTCTTCATCACCTCCAGCTGTCACAATCTTGTAGAAGGCAAAAAATGCCATAGCCAGGAAGGCGAATGATGCCAAGATCTCAAGCAAGTGCGTAAAAGGGAAGATAATTTTATCAGAAAAATTCTGAGCAGTTCTAAAATCAATATTCTTGTCGAAAAGTGTTTTTACAAAAATAAAAGCAGATTGCATGACTACAATACCTATGGAAGTCCAAATAATAGAAGTTTTCCATTTTTTCACATCTTCGTCAGATCATCCACTGAGGAGCATTCGTAATACGGAGATGACCAGATAGACAATTGCTATAAGCATGACCACATTCTTGAGATCACGAGCGATATTCATAAGGAGATTATAGGTTCCTCTTTCCCCCGTCGCTCCAGCTCGAAAGTATTTGAAAGTATTTCAGAAACCAAATCCAGAATCATTCTCTACTGAGGTAATAAATGAGTCTGTTGTATCTACTCGACTAGTTCCCCCAGCTTTACTTTGAGCATCTCGATCAAGATTAGTGCTATTTCGATCACTATCTCGTGTCGAATTAACATTGAAGTTTGTTTCCGCAAAAACCTGTGGTACAAAAAGAGACACAGAAATCGGAGTGAACATGCTTACTGCTACGAGCAAAAAGACTTGAAGAAATTTTTTCATAATAACATGATAGTGGGTGACTTTCAAAGTGCAACTCTCAGAAGGGTCTAATTTGGCGTAATACCGAGTCGTGCCTCGATTTCCATATCAACATACTCTTTCTTGCGTCCGTACATCTTCCTGGAGTATTCTTTGATGATTTTCGCAACCTCTGGATTCTTATAGGTATTATCCCAAATAGTTTTGAGGTCAAATGGTCGCGTCGTAGCATTATCGATGTTGAGCTTACAGTAGGTAGTAAAGTTGGCGATACCGATAATATCTTGTTGCGATAGAAGTGGAGCGTATTCCTTTTCGAGGTATTCCGCATCATCAGCACCCACCTTAAAGCTCATAATCGTTCCAGCATTTCCAAAAACCGCATCTTTGATGGATGGTTTCCCGTCCTTACTCTGATTTCCTCCAATTTGCGCAATAAATTGGTGGGCCATAATGAGAGCTAAGTGGTATTTTCGAGCTTCTGAGAGAATTTCTCCAAAGGTATCGGTGGCAAAGTTCTGAAATTCATCTACATAGAGGAAGAAGTCCTTACGTTTGTCTTCCGGTGTATCCGCACGACTCATAGCGGCCATATTGATTTTTGATACAAAAATCAAACCGAGCAGCTGAGCATTGAGATCTCCAATCATACCCTTCGATAGATTGACCATCAGTACTTTTTGATCATCCATTACTCGACGGAGATTGAAGGCGGACTTTGGTTGTCCGATAATATTACGGATGGTAGTATTGGTAATAAATGGCCCAAATTTCGAACTAAAATACGGGATCATTTCCTGCTTCTCACGATCTCCAGTATTCGCATATTCATGTTCCCAGAAGGCTTTAACAACAGGGTTTTTTACCTTTGAAACTTTGTACTTCATAAAGGCATCATCTACAAAGAGTCGTGGTACATCGATAAGCGTTCCTCCTTCATCATCATCATCCATTAGGGTCAAACAACCATTTCGGAAGTAATGCTGGATTCGAGGTCCAAATATTTCTTCATTGAATATTTTGATGAAAATTGAAGTGGCATCGAGAGCAGCTCGATCTTTTTCTACCGCTCGAAGTGCTGGATCCGTCGCAATAATTTCGAGCATATTCAATCCCATTGGACGTTCGAAATCTCCAGGATTGAAGATAATTACATCCTTAGCACGTTCTTTTGGGGTAAAGGCAATAATATCTTCAACCAGGTCTCCATGTGGATCAATAACTGCGAGTCCATCTCCATTCCATAGATCTTGTCTCGCCAAATAGGAAAGAAATACCGACTTACCTCCTCCAGACTTCCCTATAACATAATGATGACGACCTCGGTCTTTTCGAGAAAAATATACGGGAGTTTTTACATTACGATATTCATTCCATCCCATGAGAACTCCATCAGTATATGCGGGGAATCCTCCAAGTTTTCTTGGAACGTCCATGATGACTGGATTTTTTCCTGGATCAATAGCCTTTCCTTTATTTTCTCCTTCTTGATGAATCTGATACACCGTACCATCAAGTCCATAAAAATTACGCTGCTCGTCACGAACAAGAATCTTATTTTCATCCACCTTAAGTAGAGTACCGTCTTCCGTATATACACTTCCTTTTGCGTCACGCTTATAATCTGAAAGTATGAGTGGATTTTTGAGGGCTCGAAGATTGTGTGGAGGAGCGAGCATCTTGTAGTCAAGCCACTTAATAATCGGAGATTTATTGTAGTTAATATCCGGAAAATGATAGAGAGTAGAGAGCTCATCTACTGAGAAAACAGATTTCGACTGCAAAAAACCGATCATTCTCCATCGGTAAGCAAAGTACCGAATTGGGGTAAAAATAAAAGCAAGGAGGTCTTCGATTTGTGGATTATCCAATTTGTTGTTGTACTCATCGGTATACATAGACATGGCTCCCACAATAGACTCCAGAGCATTCTTTGAATCTTGAGAATTCTCAGATGATACCAGCAAACGAATAGACGCAAGAAAAGCTGGTTGTCCAGCTGATTCTCCAACTGCCTTATGAGATTCCTGTTCTGCCTGATTGAATATTTTGTAGGAGTCTCCCGATGCAGCACCAGGAGCATTGGTAGAATCAGTACTTCCAGATCTGAAAAAATCAACAATCCAGCTAATGATAGAAAATGGAGCTTTTATTGCCTCCCAAAGAAAATTTTCTTTGAGTCCTTTTTTATATTCCCCTTTTGCTACCAGACTAGCTGACTTTTTTGCATGACGATTCCATCCACTTCCTCGTGGCTTAATCACAAACTGAAGCGCCGCGTTGTCATTTTTTTTGAGCGTACCAAAATTATTGGTAAGGGTAGAAAGTGGATCGTCTTCAAAATACTTGTACGTTTTCAGAG
Source organism: Candidatus Altimarinota bacterium (assembly GCA_028687815.1). Taxonomy (GTDB): domain Bacteria; phylum Patescibacteriota; class Gracilibacteria; order BD1-5; family UBA2023; genus CAIVSN01. Next base: position 10,450 of record JAQTZK010000005.1, read on the forward strand.
GAAAAATATCATCATTAATTTTTCCAATAGATGCAGCCCTGAGGGTGTAGTTTGTTGGTTTAATGTCAGGAAATTCTGATACGGGAATCTCTTTTACTTCTGCATCTGGATAGTTTGAGGTGATCTGTTGGGCTACGAGATGAACATAGTCTCGATACGTTACCACAAAAAACGAAAGTTGTCCTTTGTGGTAAATAAGTTCCATGGAGATCTTCGCATGATCAAACACAAAATCCCGAACACTATCCCAAAAAGTAATATTAGAAATTTTAATAATCGACTTATAAAAAATCGACATGATTCCCATTTTTTCTTTGAAATCTTTTTTCGTTTCTTTTTCTTTGTCGAGTTTTGAATCTGCTCTCGGAAGGGTAATTTGCATATATACCAGTCGTCTCGCGTTATAGATTTCGTACATCACACGCACAAGCTTGAGGGTGAGGTAACCAAATATAACCAACAAAAGTATAAGAAGAGCACTCTCAAAAATCATAATGAGCATGTCTTGAATACCACTTCATTGTGTGGTAGTGGTCGTAGTTGGAGATGTGGCAGTGCTCGTTTTCCCGGCACCTACGATACCAGCTGCTTGAGCCGTAGCTATAAATTGATATATCATAATTTTTTTACATGCTAACACTTCCCACCAAAGCGGGCAACTTTTATAACCCTTTTTCGTAACTTTTTCCTTTACGATTGGTAACGGGATGGTATGGTTATGTTATAACCCCCTTTGGATATGCGACTTTTACACTCTATGGTGCTTCAGGGTATTTATGGATTGCCTATTTTCATCGAAATCGATACCCAGCCAGGTATTCCAAGCTTTACTATTGTAGGACTCGGGGATGCTTCTATTCAAGAAAGTCGAGAACGAATTCGTTCTGCTGTGAAAAATTCTGAATACTCCTTTCCTGTTCGGCGAGTTACTATCAATCTTGCCCCCGCACATATTCGAAAAACCGGGAGTCATTTTGATCTAGCTATTGCTATTGGACTCATTCTTCAAGATGCCATCAAAACTGAAACCTCCCTGCGATTACAAGAGACACTCATTTTAGGTGAATTAGCCCTTGATGGCAAGCTTCGACCACTTATTTGAACACTTCCTCTTATAATTTCCGCAAGAAAACAGGGATTTACTCAAGTAATGATACCTTCGGAAAATATGGAGGAAGTATGGCAAATTGATGGTATTAAAATTATTGCAGTTGGAAGCTTAAGTGAGGGATTGGCGTACTTTTTATCTGGAATCATACCCATACCTACTCCCCAAAAAATATCCAATCAAAAAACTCAAATAAAAGTACCTCTTGAGTCAATAATTGGACAAAATAGGGTCAAGCGTTGACTTATTATTGCCGCGAGTGGCGGACATAATCTCCTCCTCGAATGACCACCAGGCTCTGGGAAAAGTATGCTTTGTTCCGCTTTGCAAGGTATTCTTCCTAAATTAAATCAAGAAGAATCACTCGAAGTGGCTCAAATATATTCTGTGGTTTGACTCGCTCTCCCCCACTGAAATAAAAATCGCCCCTTTCGTCATATCCATCACACCGCAAGCGCTGTGAGTATTGTAGGTTGAGGAAAGTACTGTAGACCCGGTGAGATGAGCCTAGCTCATCATGGAGTGCTTTTTATGGATGAAATACTCGAATTTGATCGACCCGTTATAGAATCGTTACGAGAGCCGATGGAGTCGAGAGAAATTCACATCTCTCGAGCGTTTGGCACCTATACCTACCCCGCATCTTTTATGCTCGTATGAGCCATGAATCCGTGTCCTTGTGGGTATTTGGGTGATACAGAACATATTTGCAAAGATACAGCAAATGAAATTCTCAAATATAGAAGTAAACTATCTTGACCCATATTAGATCGCATAGATATATTTCTCACGGTGCCTCGGGTACCATTAGCAGAAATACAACAACGATGAACCGAAAAAATGCTGACGACTACTCAGGCAAAGCAACAAGTTGAGGCAGCTGTTCAAATAGCCATGCAACGACAAAATAAACTAAATACCAATCTACTTCCTCAGGAATTGGAAAAAATGGAAATAGAATCAGAGGCCTACGTATTGCTCCAACAGGCAATGGAGCGACTTTCTTTGTCACTTCGTGCCTATCATCGAATTCTACGAGTCAGCAGAACCATTGCTGATCTTGAATGAACAAAAAAAATCGCTCCTGCACATGTAGCAGAAGCGATAGGATATCGGCAAAATTAACCCTGTTTGAGTTGGTACATATTTCGTCCAACACGTTCGATATATTTTCGATTTTGAAGATTCATATAGATAGTACTTGTTTTTACTTGTCGTACTTTGAGTACCTTAGCAATAATATCTTCGGTGGAAAGAGGAGCTTTTGCCTTATTAAATACATCCATAATAACGTCCAATACTGTACCTGGTTTGTATCCCCATTCTTTGAGTACATAGATTCCTCTTCCAATTAAGACAAATTCATTATTACGAATAAGTTCATTATGGATAGTGGCTACCTTAACTGCTTCCTTAAAGTGTTCAGCAATAGCATTGGTCATATCAACAAAATGCGTAGGCTCTTTCCTCTTTTTGAGAATATAAATAGCCTTGTCTTTGAGGGTAGAAGGGTTGAGAATTTTCCACTTTTCAAGACCAATAAATTTTTCTTCTCCCTTTACAATATCCAAAAACACATCAAGAGTAGAATCAATCAAAAGCGTGTCTACTTTTCCAAATTGAGCAAAGAGATTAATCTTTATCATTTCATAAAGTACTACATTTTCAATAATGTCACCTCGTTTTTTGAGTATCTTGAGTGCCTCCTTGTGGATTTCTACAATAGCTCTTCGATTTACTTCTGGAAGTGAGAAAAAAGTATGAGTTCCGAGCTGTGGCTTAGATTTCTGAATATTGAAGTCAGACTGAAGGACAATCTCTACAATTCCATCATTGATATCTTCTGCTCTAAGTCCAAGTTCGGTAATCACTTGAGATACGAGTCGATCTCGAGTCAATAATCCACCATGCATACGTAAAATTTTCTCTCCTGAAGACTGAATCTCAAGTAATCGTGATGATTTTACGATTCGTCCAATCTTTCGTATTCCTACATCCTCAATTTGTCGCACTCTTTCACGAGTAATTCCATAATCATCTCCAATAGACTGCAAAGTTTCTCGTTCTCCAGTGAGACCAATGCGACGAGTAATAACCGCCTTTTCCTTTTCTGTTAGGCCTTCGAGGACTGCGAGAAAACCAGAATGTACTTCGCTAGACACGAGAGTCATGGGGGACAATTAAATGGGTAACAACAATAGTATATATTGCTAATCTTGGAAAAGTCAAGAAAGTTCTTGTGCACATCCAAATCAAATGAACTCTCAAAATTAAATCGGAAGGATCATATTTTTATCACTATCCTTTTCCAAAATAGCACGATATTCTTCAAACTGAGCATCAGTTGTAGGATTATTCTCTATATATAGTGAATTAAGTACGGCTTTTTTCTGTTCTCGATAGGCTAATACACCGCCAACCATAAGCAAAATGGAGCCAACCACAGAAAAAACTGGTGCATTATAGAATGCTATGTCCTTGGTAAAGTGAGAAAGTGATCGAATAAAGGTAAGTCCCATTACAAGGATGGCAATTTGAAAGACGCCAAAAAATATCATTACCGCAGCATCTGAAACCCGTATTCCAAGCTTTTGCTTCAATATTTCTTTGATCGAATACGAAAACATAAGAATGATGGATCCGACAATACTTAATACGAGAAAAAATCCGAGACCTCCAAGAAATTTAGAGAAAACATAGTAATCTTGCAATCCTTCTATTCCCTCATTAAAGGCGAACCAAGGGAAAACTATACTTGAGACAACAAATATTTGACCCAAAAAGGCAAGACGAAATGAGCCATGTAAGTGGAGAAAACTAAAAGAAAGACTTGAAGTTATTTTTAAGATTCGAAGCCTCAGTTTTCGGTATGAGGTTGCTGGAGAAACATGCATAGAATATGAGATATATACTGAATTATTAAAAATAGTAAACGTTGGCAATATTGACTTTGGAGAATTCTGTCGTTATATGTGTCCATGTCAACACGAAAACCTCGGGAGAATCTCTGGTTCCATGTTTACCTGCTTTTAGCTGGTTTTTTTTCAAGTATTTGAAATACTTTTCAAATGATTTATTCCACACTTATTAAAAAGGATTCTCCAAAGAAAATTACTTCAAATCACTTACTTTCGAGTATTCATTTTATTGTACATCAATTTCCAAAAAAATTCTGGCAACATCCGACTGGAATTGGCATGGGAAGAAGTATTGGAACACTTTTACTTTATATTTTTGGAAAAAATCGATTTTTCGGAGAGATTACAGAAAATAAGTCTTTATCTAAAAAAGGGAGGTCTTTATCTAATTGAGGATTTACCCTCATTGAGATGATGATTTCCATAACGTTATTTTCTGGAATACTTCTGGTAGCTTTTTCAGCATTCGGGAATATTGCCCATCTCAAAAACAAAATTGTATCGGATGTTGATGTTTATGAGCAGCTCTACGTCGCTGTGGAAAATCTATCCAGCATTATCAAAGATGGTGGTGATATAGATTATGAAGAGTACTTCAATAGATCTCTCGTAGGAACTACGCTCTCTGGAGGACACTACCAAACAATAAGTGGATTTGGGAACTATGGGTTCGGCGGAGTAATTGGTTCAACTACTTTTGGCGATGATGTCTATTATTGTCGAAGTAGTTCGCCAACTCCAGCTAACTCAGTAATTGGTAATGGTTGTGCTTTGACTGGATCTATTAATACTTCTAACATATCTCAGTCAGGAATTTTCCAACGATATGGGGAATATAAATTGCAATTTACCGATTTTAATAGTCGAGGAAATAATGATACTAATCTCTGTATTGCCCGAGGAAAACCTGGTATGTCTCTAGGGGATCAAGATTGTGACGGAAAAATTACTGGTGACGCTGACGATGAGAGTCTTGGACTGGGACCTTCCGTATTTTCAAAAAATACTGCTCTTCCAGAACTCTACCTAATCAACAAAAGCACTTCTAATCCAACAAGAATTTTACTACGACTCAAGATAGAGCGAGATCCTGATGCGCCTTCTTCTGCCACCTGTGATACACAAGCAGGAACTGGAAGTGGATGTATTGGACGACTACAAATGCTACGACTTATTGGAAGAGATTTGGGCTCATCTCATGGAAATCCTGCAGCAAGTGCCACATTTGATGGGAAAATAGACACCTGGGAGTGCCAATCTGGCTTTACTTGTAGTGGTCCAAATTCACTTACTGGGACATTGCCAACAGGAAATGATAGTGAATGGATTGATGTATTTAGTAAAGATATCACCGTAAATTCTGCTCAGTTTTTCTTGAATCCAAATCTCGATTATACCTTAGCATGGAAAGATGGGGCTGACAGTCTGGCAAATTCTTATTTACGAATGAGTCTCCGACTTTGATATAGTTGGAAAAAGAGAAAACTCATCAATTTATGAGCGCCTGAAGTGAATATAACCACCTCTTTGAACTTAAGAAAATAATCACATGTTTCACTCTCCAAAAAACCCCCCTGGTTCTGCACTCATGGTCACTATGGCACTTATGGGAATTTTATCGTTAATGATGATATTACTTCTTGAAAAAATTATTCCCACAAGTCAAGCAACTCGAGGTATTGAAAATAGTACCGTAGCACTCTATCACAGCGCCTCAAGTATTGAAAAAGCTTTTGCTTCAATGAATTACAAACTTCCAGGTCGGGCTGCTGGAACTGGTACTTTGACACTCAGTAGTACTCAAGAGGAAGGGAAATATAGTATTCTCCAGCAAAGTACTATTATTCCCGTACCAGGAAAAGGAAACAGTGAATATGATGCCAACTGGAATAAAATTTATAGTGGAAATCCCGTTCAGCTCAAAATTGATCAATCATTTATTACAGGTGGTGGTCTTGGTGGGCTCGTATTTGATATGCGCATGCCAAAACTCGGGAGCAATGATATTAAGGCTTGAGATAGTACCACTACAAGATATTTCAGTAGTGATGCATCATATGGGGTAGTAAGCGTCACTCTCACCAATGGAACCACAACGTATAGTGCTGTATATGGAACTGGTTGCACTACTCCATGAGCACAAAATAATGGATTGACCGCAAACAGAATTAATACACCTGATAGCTCAACATTATCATATCTTTGTGTCAAGAATATAACAGGAGTGGGTACGATTGGAATTCTCAATACACAAGCAAATATTATCAGCACAGTAACTCCTTTTTGTGCCAATGGATGCACGCTCAAATTTAGCCTGATAAACAAATTGGAAAACGCTGCTGGAAAACCTTTTCCGTATTTAGAATATAGAATTCGCAAAGGTTCTACTAATCTAGGCACTCAGGGTGATGTATGTTTTCTAAATTATCCACCCAATACGACCTGTGGGGCTAATTTAAACTTATTTACTTCACTTCCACTTCCATTTACTACTGTGACGGCAGAAGGTGTTTCCTATGGATTCCAAAGAACCAGTAGTAGAAATTTATTGCAGCTTACTACCAGTGAAGAGCTGGATTTTGCCGTCTTCCAATAATATGCGAAGTATCGAAATAACCGAAGCTGACGCAGGTCAACGACTCGATCGCTATTTGCGAAAATATCTCCCCTCTGCCCCCCTGGCTAGTATTTACAAACTTGCTCGTACAGGAAAAATAAAAATTGATGGCAAACGTGTCGAAAATGAGCATCGTGTCGAAGCAGGAGAACAACTGAATATATACCTCTCTGACGAGCAATTTAGGATATATCAAATAACAACCGCGCCAGCAATTCCGTCTATAAATTCAAACTATGATTTTTTGAAATGGATTCTTTATGAAGATGAGTATATCCTAGCCATCAATAAACCATCGAAGATCAATGTCCATCCTGGCGATCATAAAACTACCGAAGTCTCAGTAATTCAGTTAGCTCAGGATTATTTTTGAAAAAAATATACCACACCCATGTTCGCACCATCGCTCGTGCACCGAATAGATCGTGATACTACGGGAGTACTCTTGATTGCCAAAGATAGACATAGTCTTAATTTTTTACTAGAAGAACTTCAGGCGCATGACATGGAAAAAAAATATCTAGCTATAGTAGTAGGAAAAATTACTACCGGGGGCACTATTCAAGAGCCACTCTTACGGATTGAAAATCCGAAAAATGAATCAAAGGTACGAGTTGATTCTTTGGGTCAAAAAGCTGTTACACACTATAGAAGTATTGCTTACTCAGAAACGATAAGCCTAGTAGAAGTACTACTGGAAACAGGGCGCATGCATCAAATACGAGTTCATATGGCACATATCAAACATCCTATACTTGGTGATCTCGCTTATGGTAACTCGACCGTCAATCGAGAATTTCAACGAAAAAATGAAGCGAGTAGACAAATGCTTCATGCGCATGAGCTTACTTTTACTCACCCAGTGACCAAGAAAAAAATAACCATTACTGCCCCTATTCCAGAAGATATGACGAGTCTGATTCAAAATTATCTTCCACATATTCAGAAATAATCTGGAGTCTATCCTACGTATTCCTATTTTCCTGGACTTTCTGCATTCAAGGCTTTGTAGATTACCTGTCCAATAGGATTCATAGAATCGCGTATATATTCCCGTATAACGAGATATCTATCTTCTATGAGTATCATCAATATGTGTGATGCATAGTTTTGTTCAAATTCTCGATATGAGTCAAATGCATCATCAAAAACTTGTTGCGTATGAGCAATCTCGTTGGCGGCTCGCGAATTTATATCTACTAAGGCGGTAGCAATGGCCTCAGAATTTGGAAATCTATCGAGTGTACCACTGGCACTTGCGGGTTTATTTCGTGATTTTTCTTCAGCTGTGATAACGCGAGATAGACTATTTTTGACATTATAGTCAACATAATTCAGGTAATGTCTATAATTACAATATTCAAGCGTGCTCGAACGAATAAGTGATCGTTTAACACTCAATTCTGAACCATCCCCTTCGCTTTTTGAAATATTGATGCAGCTCTTTTGTTTCATTAGTGCATCAATTTGCTGGGTAGCTTTTTGGAGATTTCTAACCATATTCGTTCCCTCTGGCTTGAATTCTTTTACGAGTCGAGTATGGATTTTATATTTTGCGTTGAGCACTGCACAGGCATAAATGCTATTCATTCGCTCTTTGTAGAGAAGTGATGCCTTTTCAATCTGAGATCCAAGTGGTAAATTTTGACTCTCAAGTGCTATTTGCCCAGAAAGCTCCTGATCATCCCCCTTGATAGCCCTTATGCCATCTTTAAATTTTTGATTCGAAACAGGGTCATAAATATCTGGGTAATTATTTCGAGAAATAGTAATAATATCTTTTGGGAGATTACCTACTGGAGTATTCCATGGTGGTGGATTTTTTCCATCAGTTACCGTACTCGCATAACAAATGGCATCAACCGCCTTGATATAGCTATCATACGAACCGAGTGGAGGCTCATCTTCAGCCAAGGCACTCTGCGATACAAAACATATAGTTCAAAGAATAGAAGCTATAGCAATTCTCGAAAATACGGGTAGATTTTTTACATAACTCATATACGGAAATTAATTTCTTTTTCGATAAACTCTCTTTCTCGTCCATATTTGAGTCGAGAGATTTCACGGTAAGCCTTGGCTAATTTAGGATTTCCAGTTTCGAGATATGGATTGGTAGGAGTGAGACTAAAGGCTGTCGAAGGTTGTCCATCAATGGCAATTTTTGCAACTCACTTGAACTTATCCATATTCACAAGATCCATATCAGAAAATGCGGGATTGAACTGTTTGGCAAGGAACTCGGCATCTTCTGGTCCAACCTTATAGGCCATCATAGAACCTACATTACCAAATATCGCATCCTTAAGATTAACATTGGATTTGGTGAGCGCATCAGATTTTTGGAGTTGGCCGAGATATTGATGAGCCACAATGAGTCCAAGACGGTATTTTCGTGCTTCGGAAAGGATAGATTCAATAGATTCAGTAATGTAGTTTTGGAACTCATCAATGTAGAGAAAAAAGTCATGTCGATCTTGTCGTTCTATACTCTGTCGACGCATAGCGGCCATCTGTATTTTGGATACCAGTATCAAACCAAGGAGATTAGAATTGAAATCACCTAATACCCCCTTGGATAGATTGATAAACAGTATCTTAGAGGTTTGCATGCAATCATAGACATCAAACGAACTTTTAGTCTGTCCAATGATATTTCGCATAAGTTTATTGGTGATAAAACCACCAAATTTTGCCGCAAAGTAAGGAATGATTTCCCCCTTTTCTCGATCACCCATCTTGGCAAAGGTTTGATCCCACCATCCACGAACCACTGGATCTTTAATGGTTCTTCGACGTTCTTTTTGAAACTCATCGTCCGTAAAGAGTCGGAGAATATCGGTAAGAGCGCAACCACCTGGGTAATCCATGAGTGTGAGCACTCCATTGCGGAAATAGTCTTGAATTCGAGGACCAAATATTTCAGATCAAAAAAGCTTAATCATGATATTGAGGGCATCTTGTGCTACAATTTGCTTCTCATCATCACTTCCTGCCTCCAAAATATTGATACCGAGCGGCCTTGCCATATCCGCAGGATCAAAATAGATAATATCCTCAGAACGAGACTTGGGCACAAATGGGAGTAGATCTTTGGCAAGATCTCCATGCGGGTCTATTACCGCTATACCACGACCAGCACGGATATCTTGCCGTGCCATGGCTTGTAAAATGGAGGACTTACCTGTTCCAGTCTGCCCTACTACATAAAAATGTCGAAAACGATCTTCCGTCTTGAGATAAATATTCTTGGTGACTCCTTGATACGTATTGGTTCCCAGAAGCAATCCTTCAATCGGAATATTAATGGGTGCCTTTACAATTTTGAAATTTTGCCATCGTATTTCAGCAATGCGATTGTACTTGGAATGAGGGAAATGAAACAGTGACGCCAATTCTTCGGTCGTAAATATCGTCGAATGCGAAGAGTTTGAGGATCTGGCGAGGTATTGTGCGAGAAATTGATCAAACGCGCGAATACGAGTGAGTTTGAGGCTGTTATATCCCGGAGCACCATACTGTGCGTACGCGGCAGCAATATTTGAAACAATGGATTCAATGGAGTTCTCATTAACTCATGCAGCGAGTACGCGTATAGAAGTTCGAAATCCGGTTTTTTTTGCCTTTTCTCGAATCCCTTCTTTTTCGGTAGCATGCTCATCGGAATCATGATTACCTGGACCATCATGGTCAGAGACTCCTCAAAATAGGGTACTAAAGAGACCTCCGAGACCGAGTCCATGTCCTCATTTACCCAATGACTTTTCATATTTAAGCGCCTTTGACTGCCAAGTATCGTGGACGGGAGAGATGGCAATTTGCACCACCGCACTCTCTGTGGGAGACAATTTAGCCAAGGCACCAAATACCGCATTCATCGGATCTGATTCAAGTTTTTGATACGATTTTATTGGTTCAAAATAGGTCTTCTTAGTAATCAGCTGTCCACCGCGCACCACATTTCGTCACGCAAAAATATTCATCTCTTCCATAGACTCAACGAGTGCATCAGAATACATGCTCGTGATAAGCTTTTCAATAGTACCTCGAATATGAGCTGGAGCCACTACCACCAGTGATATTTCTCACGCATGCGAAACGACTTCGAGCGATAAACTGGTGCCTCAAAAAAATCGACTCAAAACTCCGATATCCCCCATGGATCGAAAGGCTACCAAAAGTTGTTCCATGAGACTAATTTGCTCCTTAAAATCTCGAGTTGTTTCACGTTTTTCATCACTATCACTATCTCTTCGAGGAAGTAAAACACGCAAAAAAACGATATCGAGCATCTGTCCAAAGCGACGTTGTCGATAGTAACGCACCAGCATTACCCCCAAAAAGATAATACCTCCAATTCAAAATATAAGGATGAATTCATTCATAGAGGAAGTATATCAGAGATGGCAGAAAACACAAAAAATCCCCTACCTCCGAAGAGATAGGGGAAATTTTGTTCAAGTGAATCAATTAGGCGAACCTAAGAGAAAAACTAGAAGCTAAGAACCGCGCCAGCAACAGTATAACTATCAGAAGTATTGATAACACCAGAGGTACCACCGTTTACGTCTGTATATTCATATGAAACTGCATTAGATGTGTTAGCTGCACCTTGTACTCCTTCAAGAGAAGTTCCAAGAGTAAGAGTTCCGTTTGATGGAGGAACGATACTAGAAGTATCAGCTCGAACCATGAATGAAACTGTTTGACCAGCAGTCACAACAATTGGGGAAGCAAGAGTAAATACAACATCACCAGAAACTAGAGAACCAGTTGCATAGTCAGTGTTATTGTATCGAAGTCGGAAGTTAGAACCAGAAGCGGCAGCATTACCAGAAAGGCGAACCGTAATAGTCTTAACTGAAACATCTCGAGTTCCTTCAGCCTTAATAGAGTAAGCAGCAATATCATGATTGGTGCTTCCTACAACCTTTCCAGAAGGAGTGGCCATAGTAGAAGCAAGAACCACCTTAGAATCTTGAACTAACATAGTAGCAGAAACTGCATTAGCAGTAGTAACGGCAGTAGTATTTGCAGCAAGAGTAGAAAGACTTCCACCAGCAACACCTGTATATTCTACAGATGTAGGCTTAATAACTACTTCCTTACCCTTTTCTAGAGTTACAGAAGCGGTAGTGTCAGCTCGAACTGAGATTGACTTAGTACCTGCCTTTGGAACTACGTAGTTAAGACCAGTGAATTGTGCAACATTATCAACGAAAGTTGCTTGAGCCGTACCGATTTGAGTTGAACCATCAAAAAGTTTTACGTTAGTGAGGTTTCGTCCAAGATCAGTTACACCAGTTCCAGTTGTTGAACCAGATCCGAGAGTAAGCTTTTCAAGTCGAACATCTTCATTGTTTGAAGCTCGAACCTTGAATCGAAGAATTTCAACATTAGTCATTCCAGCAACAAGAATTTGCTTAGAAGGAGTAAGTGAATCAGTCTCAACAGTAAGAGTTCCGTTTGAAACAATAGAAACAGCTGCAGAAGTTGCGCTTGAAGCAGGACCAGTTACGGAAACCGCCGTCAATACACCAACTGCTGAAGTTCGATTAGCTTCAAGAATAGCCTGGATACCAGAACCAGTCGCAGCAGAAGTCACATCAGCGTATACATCAACCATAACCGTAGAGTTAGCAACAACCTTAAGAGCACCTGCATTAATAGAGAAGGTGTTTCCAGTAGATTGAGGATTAGCAACAGAAGTAGCAATAGAGTTAACACCTACCTTAAGAGTAAGGTTGTTAATTCCAGTTACACCTCCTGAAAGAGCCACTCCAACAGTAGTAATATTTAGATCATCAGCATTTGAAGCTTGAAGATTGAATGAACCAATCTTAGCGTTAGACTGCCCCTTAACGAGGTTAGTCGTGCTGAATCCTCCATTTGCCGAAGCAGTAAGAGAAACATTTTCTACCGCAATAGTGTTACCGTTAGTACCAGTAAGACTAAGTGTCTTGATTGAGTTAGACGAAATGAGCTTGTAAGAAGCATCCATTAGGCTAGCAACGTAGTTATCAGTATTAGTAGCAGAAGTTGCAATAGAACCTACGATAGCGACCTTAGCAGTAGCTCCAGCCTTGATGGTGAAGTACGTAGAAAGGTAACCTGGATTAGCTCCAGTTGTATCGTAGTTAGTTGTATTAGCAGCATCTGTAGAGAATACTGTTTGTCCGTCAACAGTAAGTTTAAGAGTACCTCGGAGGTTTGCACCTGAAGAAGTAGCCTTAGTAACCTTAAAGTTGAGTTTTTGGAATTCAAGATCTTCTCCTGATGCCTTAACATCAAAAGTTGCGAGAACTACATCATCAATACCAGGAGCAGCGCTCTGTGATCGTGAATCAGTAGCCTTAGCTACAGTAACTGTACCTTCTCGAACCTTGTACCAGTATTGAGTAGTAGTAGGAATAGAAGAAGCTAGAACGTAAGTTCCAGTAACCGCACCCTTAGCTACGATATCAAAATCGTCTCGGATCTTTGCAGAGAAAGTTCGTGATGAATTGTATTTTCCTGTAGCAACCGTAGCCTTAACTGTGAAGAATCGGCTAGATCCCTGAGGAATAGTGTAAGGAGCAGTAAATTGGAAATTTACATATCGACCTACAGAAGTAGTTGCTGAAGCAAGAACATTTCCTTCTTGTGAAACAATTTGGAAAGTGTCAAGATCACCGTCAGAAACGGAACCTTCTACGAATACATTAATACCTTCAACAACAAGATCTTCTTTTGAGTTAGTTTGCTCAACTTTGAACTTAGCTACCTCAGTAGTTTGTCCAATATCAAGAGAAACTGCAGAAGGCTCAGATGAACCTCCACCTACAGCAATTGAAGTAACGTTGTATTGTACAAGTGCAGAAGAACCATCAACTACAGAGTGAACTGCAGAAGAAACTGGAGCACCAGTAACCGTACCACCAGCAAGAACCTTAGAAAGAGTAAGACCTACTGTACCAGAGTAAACTCCAGCTCGTACATTAAGTGCGATTGTAACGGTCTTAGTTTCACCAGCATTGATTTGAAGTGGAGTTGTTCCGAAAGTAATAGTAGCCTTTCCATCAGAAGTGAGGGATTGAGCAACGTTTCCAATTCGAGAACCACCTACCCAAGCGGAAACACCTGCAACGTTTGTGTTGGAGAGGAGACCAGTTCGAGTAACTTCAACACCAGTAACGGTAGCATCAGAAGAACCAGCCTTAATGTCTACAACAAGAACCTTGTTGTAAGCAGAACCAGTTGCAAGGGTAGTTGCAGCAGGAGTAGCAGGATTCATAGAAACCATAACATCACCAGTTGAAACCGTAGTACCTGGAGTACCAACAGTTACACCAGTTCCAGTAGTACCAGTTCCAGTAGTAGGAGGAGTAGTAGTACCAGTTCCAGTATCAACTGGAGGTTCAACCGTTCCATCAGAATCAAGTGCGTAAGCACCAGAAGCTACCTTGAATGCTTCACCACGAGTGGCAGTAGCATTTGGTCGGAATGAAACACCAGACTTAATAAGTCCTTCAGCAACTGCTGCATTGATGTACCCGTAAAGGTCACCCATGTAAACAGGAACATCTTCGAAACCAGCTGAAACATCAGTAGGGGCTACTCCTCGGGCAGAGAGAAGCATCTTTACCATTTCAGCTCGAGTAACGAGGTCTAAAGGTCGGAATTTTGCGTTTGCAGATGAAACAATTTCAAGTGCAGCTGCAGCTTCAATATATCCACAAAGATCACCGTTTGATGCAGAGACGTCAGTAAAGACATCACCCATACATTCAACTGCTGATTCATCAGCAAGACTT
>JAQTZK010000074.1 GCA_028687815.1 Candidatus Altimarinota bacterium
AATCCAGAAGTAAGCGTTTCACCCGGACTTATCGAAATACTCGCAATTTTTCCATCAGTTCCGATAGTTGAGAAAACCTTTTCATAAATAATATCCTCTCGAAACTCTTGAATATATTTCTGAATATCATCCTTTTGTGCTTGAGTTTTTTCCTTGACCGCATCAAGCTCTTCGAGAACTTTACCAGCCTTTGTTTGTTCTTCTTGCGCTAGCGCATAAGATTCGGTCTTGGTTTGATATTCGATAAACATATCGTACGTAAACAGCGCTGCCACAAAAAGAGCAAACAGCATGATGACAGCAGGATACAGAGAAGTCTGGCTTTTCTGGAATGGTTGAATTTCTTTCATATTATTTAACGGTAAATTCTACAGAAATATTTCGCTTCTCTTCATCTCCAGATACCGAGAGCACTGGACTCAATTCAAATGGACTTCCGGAACCAGTCATACCAGGTTTTGGTGGAGTACGATAACTCGCGATAAACTTGATGAGTTTTTGTACCGCATCGGTATCGAGTCCTTTTTGCGCACTCACTCCTGTAGAAATCTTATCTTGTGAGAAGGTAAATCCATTGAAATAGAACCCAAAATCTTTCTCGATTTTGTCCATTTCACGGATATAGACCGCCGCATTTGACTTATCGATAGCCTTCGACATATTTTCCTTTTGTCCGAAGAATATCTCTCCTGATCGTACGATTGGATCCTTTTTGAGGAGCTCAATCTTGGTTTGGTACTCTTGCGTTTTCATCTGGATTTCCGCAATTTTTGTATCCATTTTGGAATTTTGCCAGTACAAATAGGCAGTTGCGGAAGCAACTCATATCACCATAACGAGAGATAGCGTGAACATCAGTCCATTCTTCGGTTTATTTTGAACCGCTGTCATGACTTTGGGTGACGAATCCTGAGATGAGGAGTCGACTGCATCGTTGGCAGCCATGTTTTCTATAAGAGCCATAAGTAAGAAATCTATTAGTGAGTTTTCACGATTACCTCGGTAGGCTACCACTTTTTTGATACGCGTGCAAATATTGACTTGCAGTTGTGCTTGACTCTGTATGATATTTCTATGCAATACCAACTTTCCGAACTCAGCCAACTCCCGATTGACCTCCAAACTGGAGATATCGTTTTTCTACGTGGTAATCTCGGTACGGGGAAAACTACCCTCACCCAAGAGCTTCTCACGCGTCAAGGCATCGACCGAAGCCTGATAAAAAGCCCGACCTATACCTACTTTCAAAAGTATACTTCCCCATCTACTCATCAGACATATTTTCATTTTGATCTCTATCGAATCGAGGAGTATGACGTATTTCTCAATATTTGAGGCGAGGAATATCTCATGGATCCAATGGCAATTAAGTTTGTAGAGTGGCCAGAATTACTCGAACACACCTTTACTCCCGATATTGAAATACAACTTTCCGATACTGGAGCTGGAGAAACGCGGGATATCCAGGTGACTTATACCGCTGAATGACGTAAAAGTGGGAATATCAACTAGCTCATAGAAGGCACTCTTCGCTCATCCAAGAATACCTTGGTAAAGAAAAAATATCCGATAAAAATATAGAGCAAAATAATGCCCGATTTCCCATACGTGAGAGAAACATTGAAGAGCATATGCACAAAAACAGCACCGAAAAGCCCTTGCACAAAAGCAAAAACTGCTGGCATACCGATACGTTCCGTGTACTTGATAAAACCAAGAGCGAGGATAAGTGAAGCAAAAATATGTAACAGAAGCGACACAACAGAGCGAGTGAACAATGTACTGAAAAAAGTACTCCCAAAACCAGCATGTTCTCCAATATTGGTCAGATAAATAGTATTTTCTAGAAATACAAAACCCAGAGCGCTGTATACGGCAAACAGGAGAATATCTCTTCGTTCGAGTATGCTATCAATAGAGCCATATAGGGCGATATGCTTCATGCTTTCCTCCAAAAAAGCTATGAAAATATATACGATGATAATACTACTCAAAGTAACAAAGATATTCCCTTGAATATCCAGTTGTCCCGTACCAAAAGTCGGGAAAGCGACGGCAATGCCCGCGAGGAGCAGACTCGTTCCAAAAATCATACCAATAATTCGGAAGAACGTTCGTTTGAGTTGAAATATCTGAGAAAACGAAAAAACCACAAGAAACACCAAAAATAAAACTACCGGAATCCAGTAAGAAGCAATAAAAGCACTGAAAAAGTCAGTAGTCGATACTTGCGATTGACTCAAAACTTTTAGAAATCCGGGTAAAGAGAGGTATTCATAGATCTCCGTGGCGTAGATAATAGGAACAATGCTCACCGCTCCCGCTATCCCTCAAAACAAAAATTTATGAATTTTAAATACTATTCCATCATAATAAGAAAAAACATATCCCCAAAGTACAATCGGGACACTCGCCAGCAGAATCGTAAGAATCGTCTGAAAGATCGACATTATTTTTTCTTTTTTAGAATTTCATAGTCCCCAAACTGGAAACTAGAATTGGAGTTCTTCCGAAACAAGGTATCTGCCAAAAGTATATTCGCACCAATAATAATGATGAAAATACCAAGAAGATACGCGACTATTTCTGGAAAAAAACAGATAAATAACCCGAAAACTACAAGAACTATTCCAAATGTTTTCATAAAAAATTCAGTTAAATACTACTACAGTACGTCTTGCTTAACAATTTTTGCTCCGATTTTCACGAGTTTGCCCACAATATCTTCATACCCTCGTTCGATGTATTCAACATTGGTAATACTCGTCTCCCCTTCTGCGATGAGTCCCGCGATAATCATCGCCGCTCCCGCTCGGAGATCCCAACTCGAAACCGTTGCCCCACGAAGTGGAGTTGGTCCAAATACCATAGCCTCATGAGGATTGAGAAGGGCGACATGTCCTTTCATTTTTTCAAGTTCTAACAGATAGGTAAATCTTCCTTCGTAGAGGACTTCATGAATACGAGAAATTCCCTCTGCTTGAGTTAAAAGAATCGCCAAAGGTGACTGAAGGTCTGACGGAACTCCTGGAAAAATATTGGTCTGGAGATCAATCGCGGTAAGATTGCGAGATCGAAATACTCGAAGGGTATCGTTGCCAAGATCTTCCGTACGAACTCCGATAGCGTGAACTCGCTCCAAAAAGGCATCCAAATCGGAAATAGCTGCATGTTCAATATCAATATGGGTCTTGCTCGCGAGAGCACCGAGAATCACGAAAGTTCCAGACTCAAGGTAGTCAGAAGTAATCGTATATTCGAGCTTTGTTGGAAGTTTTTCTACCCCTTGCACGATAATCTGATGATTGTATCTCGTTTCGATCTGGACTCCGGCACTTCGAAGCGCATTGACAAGGTCGATCACGTGTGGCTCGTAAGCGGCATTGTGAATAATGGTGGTACCCGATCGCATCACACTCGCGGTGAGGAGATTTTCGGTAGCTGTCACCATACGATTGGCATGCAGATGAATTTCTCCTGATTTTTTACTCCCCGAAAGACTGTACATTTCGTTGTCCGTTGACAAGTTATACCCCAAGTCTACAAGTCCACTAATATGCTCTCCGATAGGTCGCTTCCCAATATTACATCCACCCGGAAATGGAAAAGTAGCTCGACCAAATTTTTGGAGGAGTGTTGGGAGGAGGAGGATGGAAATACGAATTTTTTTCATTCTATCTCGGTCGATGTTCGCATCCGATGCCTCTATCCACTTGAGCGTGAGGTCGTTTCCCGTAAAATCTACCGAAATACCAAAAGTCTTGATGATTTCGAGAAGATTGAATACATCTCCAATTCGAGGTACATTGTGGAGTACGGCCGTATCAAACAAGAGTGCGGCACTGATAATCGGAGCGGCAGCATTTTTGGAACCAGAGATAGAAACAGAACCTTCGAGTGTATGTCCACCTTGAATTTTTAACATGGGAAGAAAATGATGAAATTGAGTTTGGGATGTAGTTAGAGAATGTTTCTCAGGGCGGCGATATTGAAGGCATAGTCCATTTTCATGGAACCAAGCATGCCAATGTAGGCTTCCTCCCCTTGTATACTAATCCGTTTGACGAGGAGGGCAGAATTTCCGAGTGCTGGGGAGAGGTTTTCATCTCCAAGAAATACGGAGACCTTACGAGAAGTTTCGAGTTGATTGAGGAGATTTAAAAAAAGTGATTTGTTTTCAAGTATGTCTATCACTTGATATACTTCATTTCCCAGTTGGAGGGTATTTTTTTGAAGATAACTTCCCAGTCAAAGATAGTAATTCACACCTTGACTTGGAATACAACCGAAAGTGATTTCGGAAGTTGCCTTGGCACATTTGGCGACCAGCTCATAGAGAATATCGTTGAGTTGTTTTTGATCGTACCGCTCCATGACACTGTTTTCTGCTTCTATGAACTGTGGCATGAAATACTCCATCAGGTAATCAACGAAAACCCGAATACCACGAGTCGTTGGCAGTCGACCAGCGGAGTTGTAGGGCTGGAAAATAAGTCCCATTTTTTCAAGACTCGCCATATCATTGCGAACGGTAGCACTCGACACTCCCATTTCGTGCTTTTTGAGCAAAGATTTTGACCCAACAATATCACCAGTTTTGATGTATTCTTCTACGATAATTTTGAGAATTTGAATCTTTCGCAGGTCCACTTTTTTCATAGACGTATTGTACTTGAGAAGGAGAAAAAACCAAATAATGGTAGAAAAAAGGGGTTAGGTGCCAGAAATGGGGGAATAAATCTTACTGCATCAATAAAATATTACTATATAAGAACATTGAGATTACATTTGACGAAAGTCAATAATGTCTATATAATATATGTTCAATTATCGAATAATACACTTAATTTTCTATGGATTTTCAAATAAATACTAACGAACCAGAAGTGGGGATCACCTTACGAATGTCATATGCAATTTCAAAACCAAATTCAACTCCTCCTTCTATCTCTCATGCTGTCACAGAAACACTCCGCCATGGAGTGAATCAAATTCTTATTCCCATGAATAGTATCCATGGGGTTTCAAAAACCGTCTCCCGCAGTAATCCTCAATGTGCTGCATCAGTTCGATTTAATGCAGCAAATATTTTTGGCATTGATATCGAGCCAAGAGCTACGGCAGAAATCGTAATTACCAATCTTAAAGAAGAAATTACTTCCGGAAAACGTATCGGTATTATAGGTAAGAATATAGCTTCTGTAGTCGCAGAATGATATACCAGTATTATCATTTATATGAATAGTCCAAAACATCCAAAATCGGGACATATTGCTAAAGTTTTTCAAAAATTTAATGGGGAACTTTTTGTTATTGATACCGAAATTAAATTAGGAGAAAAACGCACTGGTAAGCCAATACCTTTGGATATATATTTAGATTTTCTAAAGAAATCTGGAAGAAACATAAAAGATGCGATTGGACTTCCAACCGATAGAGTAGCAATTTAAGTTGAAATTTTGAACTATTGGATAACA
>JAQTZK010000075.1 GCA_028687815.1 Candidatus Altimarinota bacterium
CGAACTCAAATCCACCAAAAAACAATGGGAAAAAGAAATCGCTGACAAAAAAGCACTATATGCCAGCACAGCCACCGCAGCTGGACTAGACAAGAGTGTGATTATACGAGCAGAATCACTCGTAGGAAGTATTGATCAAAATATCCGAACCGTAGAAGAATATAAAAAATTCCCAGAAAAACTCGCCAAATATCTCACTTGGAAAGAGCGATATGCCTCCCAACTGCTCTGTAATATTACGACTATCCAAAATATGCTGGATAGCTTCATTACCAAAAATGCTATCCGATTCAAGGCATGGGTAGAGTTTTTCGAGCTCATCAAAAATATCCTCAAAGGATGGCAACTCATACCCGACTTATTCTATGCTAATGAAGCGGAGTGTGGAGTATGTCGAAATGAACGCTACGATGCGAAACACTTCAAGTTCAAGCTGATTAGTGCGATTATTCCACCACTTCCGATTATCAAATTCCCAAAGTGGCCAGATATTATTCTTGATCTTCACAATGTACGAATGGGAATCCGTATTGCGATGCCAGAGTTTGTATTTCACCCGACTCCTATCGTTCTCCCACGACTCCCTAAGCTCTCATTACCAGGTACTCCAGGCCTCGGTATTACCCTCCCAGGACTCCCAACCCTTCCAGGACTCCCAGCACTCCCAAATCTCCCTGACTTACCATCACTCCCAAGTATTACCCTCCCAGAACTCCCTCCTCCACCAACGATCCCAAAACTATTTGGAAGTATCAAATTTACGCTCAATATTCTCAAGATTGTTGCGAAAATCATGTGTATTATGCGAACCAATCCGTTTGTTCCGGAATGGCGAGCTGGTGATCAGATTGCACAAATCACAGAGCGGCAAGGAAAATTGAAAATTGATTTCCTCAATATCGAATTTCCTCAATTCAATGCGAGTTTTGTTGATGCTATCAAAGTAACCACTTTCGTAAATTTTGAATTCCAAGTCGATTTCCTTCTGGAAATGGCAAAATCTACGTTTGAACCTATTAATTCATTTACTTCAAATCTCTCTAACCTTATTCCCAACGCGACTCAAGGAATTATTCCTAGTAGAGTTGACCTTCGTGGTCTCAATCCTGGAACTACAGAAGTTACCATTCCAGGTCCAACGAGCATGAGCCCTGATGCACCTTTTGTAAAGCAGTATGCCCAATCACTCGCACGTGCTTTTGTCATGACGATACAACAAGGTCAATCCTACGCCAATGAACGAGCTGCTTATGAAGATATCCGAGAGAATCTTGCTGATGAGCTTGCTCATACTCATGCAGCTCCAGGTACTCCAGGATTTGCGATTCTTCAAGAAATGAAGGATGGTCTTGGTAAACGAGGTGATGCTGAAGCAAATGCCCTTGCTGCAAAACTTCAAAGTGAAAATACAGAAAAATTTGAGCTCGCTAATAGATTTGTGAAATCGGAAATTCATGAAACCAATGAGCTACTCGCCGCCCTCCATGAGGTACAACTAGGTAAGAAAAATCTTTCTGATGTATTTGGTATCAAGTCAAAATCTGGTAATGCTAAACTCATAAATACCACCAATCCGTACAGTACCGAATCAGAACTTCCCGACTTTACCAAGTTCAACGAACGAACCTATCTTGCCTATGCGGAAATGATGGCACCAAAGGTTGATAGCGAGCTCTTAGCGATTGGGGAAAATCTCAGAAATAGCATGCAAACCTATGCTGCAGAGGCGGAAAAAGAGTCTATCGTAATTGCCGCAGGAACTTCAGCAACAAGCGAAGGTACCCTCGCTGATTATGAATACCGAGGTATCTATACCATGGACCGAGGAAAACAGATTCGATTGTTTGACTATACCAATGATCTCAGTGGAGAGGAACGAGCTGTTCCGGTAAACCGACTCGGAAACAGCGCTCTGGAATTCATCTACAAGAGTGGTGATGGTCTCTATCTCAAAACGAAGCTTGGGAATTCTGAATCAAGACCAGCAACCGATAGTGTTCCTACCTATTCTGAAGAAGAGATTACCGATATTCCAGAGAGCGGAACGCCACAGCCGACCGCACCGAACAACTTTATGGAACGTTTTGCGGCATCTGGAGAAATCAACTTTGGATTCAAACCGGCAAACAAAAAAACAGACTCGCTCTTCCGTTTGGAATTCTATGATTATATCGACCGATTTGATCGATTGATGAAGGGAGAATCACTTAATAGCATTACCCCTCCTACTCGCGTCTCCTATGTCGATCTCGTTACCGAACTCGGAAACGATGCGGTTATCAACGCTAGCACCACTGGTCTCGTATATCAAAAACCATATGCGGTGTATGCTGGATGACGTGGAGAAGCTTATATTAGTGGAGCTAATTATCGAACCCTCGGGGTAGGTGAAAAAATCAGAATTTCTACCAATAAATCTATCTATGCCGATGGAGGTGGAGCTCGAATTTCGTATAAAATAGCCGACTCAGCGAGTACTGGATCTTTGACGGCTCAGATACAAGATTCTCGTGAACTCAAATTCTTAGCTACTATGGATATTGAAGTTACCAGTGGGAATATTCTCCTCATTGAAGCCACCGACAGTACCACGCCAAGAAAAATTGATTTGAGTACTGATCTCACAGGAAAGCCGGTCATTCTCGGACAAAAAATAGAAATGGCACTTCCAGGAAATAAATTAAATATTACTTACTTCAATGGAGCAGAACTCAATATGAATGGTCCGAGTTTCTACGAAAGCTTTGATCTTGGGGAAAAATCCGATGAATATCAAGTAGCCCTCAGACAAGACAATAGCTGGTACTATGCCAAACTCGAAACGGTATCACCAAATCGTCGCACTAGCGCTCGTATTACCCTACTCGCTCCACAGGCAGAAGCTGACAAAGAAGCACCTCTCATACAAGCAGGAGGTGGATTCCGTGCCCCAGTATATTTGGAGCAACGAGTAGATTTACGAGATCAGATTTCTGACATTTCAGGTATTTCTGACATATTTATCGATACCGATCTTACTCAGGATACCGATGGTGATGGAAAACTCGATAATGATCGTGATTCAGAAAGTGCCAGTGGTATGCTGCGACCATGATCATCCAATCTTGAGTGGGTTATCAAAGCACAAAACCGAATTTTTGAACAAAAAATTAAAATTTGGGCCAAAGACGATAATGATAATCTAGCTGGTCGAGAATCAAAAATTGTCATCTATGCACCGACTCCAAATATTTCAAGTCAATCATGATCTACTATTAAGGGATTTATCGATGAGTCATTATCAGATGAGCCCGTAAATATTGTTCGATTCCGAAATGGTAAAATTAGTCCAGTTGGTGACTCCAAACTTACCGTGACCGACGGAACCTTTGATCATTCGATAGTTACGAGTAGTGGCGTGGTAGTACGTTCCGCTGATGGTTCTGAAATCGCAAAAATCAATGAAAAAACAGGAACCCTTACTTTGAGTGGTAGTGCCTATCGAATTGGGGTAAATGGAGCGAGTGTAGATCATCCTATGCAAATCAAAATATTCCAAGGTACGAATATACTCTATACTCAATCCATAGCTCTGGGAAGTACTGGAAAAATTGAACCCGTGAACAACATCTCAGAAGCTCTTCTCAAAGCTAAGGGTGGTGTAGGAATTCAACTCGATACTACCCTTCGTTTCGTGAGAAACAACGATGCGAGTCCAACACTTCCTGGCGGCGCACTCGTTACCGATGCTGCCAAGAAGACCCTTTTCGGAATCGCCAAAGATGGAAATGTCTATCTCATCGAACCGGGTCTCAAGTTGGAATACCAAACGGAATGAAACTATATGGCCATTGACGTACGAAATTCCATAGGAAATAAAATAGGAACCCTTTACTACATGCTTGATGCAGAATATGTGATCAAATAAACTCCTTATCGCTTCGGTAACGGATCCTGGACAATGGTATCTCTTTGATGCTCATGATGTTTGTGTAGCTCACAAAACCTATTCCATAGCTGGCAAAGAATTTGACTGCTTTCTCGATACCATAGAGACATTTCTTGCTTCAGAACAACTCAAAATAGATGATATTGAGACGATATATCTCGTCACCTGACCGGCTTCTTTTACGGGAGGTCGTATTATTACGCTTACTCTTGGTTCACTCGTTCTCGCTTACCCAAAGCTCAAATTGGTTGGTTTAACTTTGTTTGAGTATTGGGCTGAAGCAGGAAATCAATTCCCTATGGCGGTTGAGGCCAATCGAGAGGAAGTCGCTATACAGAAAAGTGCTACATCCGATATTGAACTCATCTCCAAAGCGGAGGCAGAACATATAGACTTCCATACTTGGTTTGCTCGAATATGAAAGTTGTCTAAATGGGGAAAAATGGTACAATTTGAAACAGGAATACCTTCCGTCAGTCATTTACTCAAAAGCAAATCCTCTGCCCGGATACTCCATCCGCTCTACATTAAAAAGCCGAATATTACCTTCTCACCGACTTCTTATGATACCAGCAGACCTGCAAATCAGTAATCTACGTCCGGGGGAACGGATCGAATACGTACTCCATCGACATTGGATTACCTTATTTTATACCGGAGGATACATTTTTATGCTGGTAATAATTACCATATTGATGCTCGTGTTTCATACGGCTCTATCGGCATTTATCCCAAGCACCTTGTTGACACTCTTGCTTTTGACCTTCATTATGTTCTTCACCCTGTTCATCTATGTGTACTGGGTCGACAATGAACTCGACTTCTACATCATCACCAACGAGCGAATCATTGCGATCGAACAACTCTCCTTCCTCAATCGAACGGTTCGTGAATGTTCTCTCGAACAAGTTCAGGAAGTAAACGGTTTTGCACGAGGACTCCTCGAAAATATCCTCAATTTTGGATCAGTCACGATACGAACCGCCTCTGATGTATCTGAATTTAATATGGAACTCGCTCCTGAACCACTCGAAAATGCGAGAATTATTCTCAACATTATACAGGAATACAAAGGAACGCATCGAGAGCGAATGCAAAATATAGGTCGCGGCGACATCCCCAATACTCCAGGAACTCCATAATATAAAATCCCCCCTTCTTAAAAAAAGGGGGGATTTTACTACATAATACCTACGTATTACGCAACATGCTTAGCGATCATTGTTTCGAGCTCAGAAACTTCTCGAGTTCCCACTACTTTTTCAACTACTTGTCCGTCCTTGAAAAGGATGATGGTAGGTATAGACATAATTCCAAATCGAGATGGAGTTTCGTTATTTTGATCAACATCCATCTTCATGATTTTTGCCTTTCCTTCTGTTTTGGTAGCTAACTCATCGAGTCGAGGAAGCATAACTTGGCAAGGCCCACACCAAGTGGCCCAAAAATCAACAAGAACGAGTCCAGAAGCGGGATCAGTAGCAAATGAAGCATCAGTAGAATGGACTACAAGAGACATATAAATATAATTAAAAAA
>JAQTZK010000076.1 GCA_028687815.1 Candidatus Altimarinota bacterium
TCTGAATTCCATTCACTTTACCTACGAACGCTTTTTCTGGATCACCCCAAGTACGTAAATACCCGGTCTTAGTTTTTTGATACTCGGGAAGTCGCTCATCGAGCGGAAACCAATGAAAGACCTGATTTTCAGTAACCTTGAGTTTGCCAGTGTTACTCGCATAGTAGTTATAGAAATGAGCGGTAGAATTTGCCTCGCAAGAAAGACCAGATATCTGTTTTTGATGTTGAAAACCTTTTGTAATTCCGATTCGATTACCAAGAGTTTTTCTCCCAAAAAGCGTCTGAGCCGTAAGATAGGCTTTGGTATATTTTGTTTCAACACTCAAGTTTTCATTTATAATTACCCGTCGCATGATTTTGAGATCAATGGGGCGCCAAGGGAGGTAGCCAAGTCTGGTAAATATTTGTGCCATTTCTGTATTTTCGAGTAGAATATCTGATTCTTTTAGGCTTCCTATTTCAGCGAGATCTAAAAGATTGAGTGTATATACATCAAGTTCACCAGCTTCGTTTTTTGGTGATTCACTTAATCGCCCAAGTATATAAATGTAGGCCTGAAAATTCAGACTTTTACTATTTATTTTACTGCTGAGAATCTTTGATTTGAGCTCATTTGCATAGGTAGGAGTTATATCAGCCTTGAGCTTGAGATCTCCATGTTTTTGAAATGCTTCTCGATAGATATTCTTGTCGTTGGTAGCATAGAAAGCGAGTGCAATCTTGTCCAAGTTTTCACTATCCACAGCTTCTGTAACTTGAGGTACCAAGGCACTCGCTTCGGCAATTTGAAAAATCGTAGTTTGTAAAAAAAAAGTCCCTATAGTAACAACAAAAATATATCCTGAGTGCAGTAAACTTTTTTTCAAACGAAATGTTGTAAGTAATAATATGGAAGAGGGAGTATACATGACGTGGGAAAGAATGCTAGTGATTCTTAAAGTTTTCTACAATATATCAAAACCTCTGAAAAATAGTGAAATTCGAAGTTCATTTTGAGTACCAATGCGAGTCGTGGCAGTGCCATGATGAGTGAGGAGTGGAGAAAGAAACAAGAAGTTCGTATTTTACACAAATCCTATACTTATTTTTTCTGGGCAATAATAGTGGCATCAAAATATTTTGCCTTGGTCCTAAGCGTATTCCAGTCTTCCCAGATTAACTTTTCGGAGAGTCATTCATAGTAGCCGACTTTGGAGATTTCACCACCTTTGGTAAGTTCTACTCCAATGATAATACCTGTATGTTCACCAATATACCCAATTCGGCTTTGACCATCCCAAGTCGTCCAGTCAAGACGTGCAAATCCTTTTTTGGCATCATCCGTAAATACGTACCAAAAAAGTACTGGATGATTGTTTGCGAGACTTAGTACTATATTCATCTCACTAAAAGTGTGGAGTTTGGATGTATAGCCAAGTGAAGTAAGTTTGGTCTCCAGAATAGGTGCTACCCCCTTAGCATGGATACCGTACCCCGTAAGTCGACTCGTGTTGGTGCTTTGTCTTCCTTCTACTTTACCAACAAAAGCCTTGTCGGGGTCTCCCCATTTTCGGAGAATTCCCGTTTTGGTGGGTTCGATTTCGGGAAGTCTATCATCCAGAGGGAACCAATCAAATGCTTGTTTTTCTGTGATGGTAGGACGTTTTTCTAATCCAGCAAAATAATTGTAGAAATGAGCTACCGAGTTGGCTTCACAAGAGAGGCTCGCCATTTGTTTTTTATGATCAAATTCTGTTTTGAGACTGATTTTTTTCCCAAGTGTATTTCTCCCAAAGAGCATCTGAGCGGTGAGATAAGCTTTGGTATATCTGGTTTCTGAACTCAGACCTTCACTCGTAATAATTCTTCGCATGGTTTTGATATCGAGTTCACGCCAAGGGAGGTATCCTAGGGTATCAAATACTTTTACCATTTCGGAGTTTTCGAGCAATATATCTGTTTGTTTGAGGGTTCATTTTTCCGCGAGCTTGATAAGATCCAGGGTACTTTTATCAAGTCAACCGGAACTAGTTTTTGGGGTAGTACTCAATTTCCCAAGGAGGTATGCATAGGCACGAAAATCTTGGTTTTTTGGATCAATAGGATTACTGAGAATTTTTGATTTGAGTTGTTCGGCGTACGAAGGGGTGATATCCGCCTTAATTTCGACTTCACCATATTTTTGAAAAGCTTCCTTATATATAGCTTTGTCACCACTTTGATAGAGAGAAAGCGCTATAGAGTCTATGTTTTTTTGGTAGAATACTTCTGTGGCTCGTTCGAGTTGAAGTCGTGATTTTTCTAGGGTCAAAGTACTGGATGTTGTCCCAGCGAGCATGGCTTGAGTATCTGATAGAATTGCCGTGATATTCGCTGGATTTTCCGCATATTTTTTTTCTACTTCCGTAAGTACTTGGGGAGGAATGATGGTTGGAGAGGGGTCAGTTTTGGTATTTTGAAAATACTTGGTCCAAACAAAAAAGGCACTGATAGCACAAATACCGATGCAGCCAAGGAAAATGAAGATTTTTTTCAAGGTGAGTGCCGTAGGGATAGAATTGCTTTTGAGTATACGTGGAGTAGTGAATTTTGCTAGAGCAACCTCTATAAAATGGGAACTTATTTGTGTATTTGAATATTGTTAGAATCGTCTTCAATGCTCAAAATTAGTAAAAAGTTTCATTATTGTATACGTTTTTAGATGGAATAGAGGATTTTTTTATCCAAAAAAGTTTCTAAAAATAGAGATCAGTTATCTCCATATTTTTTCCTCTTGCATTTAAAATTAGCACTAATATAATGTATGTGCTAATTTAATAAAAACCAAGCAAATAACGTATTTTATAATACATCATTTTATGCAATCACAATTCATACCAC
The DNA here is from genome assembly GCA_028687815.1 of Candidatus Altimarinota bacterium. GTDB lineage: Bacteria > Patescibacteriota > Gracilibacteria > BD1-5 > UBA2023 > CAIVSN01. The sequence goes on from JAQTZK010000076.1 coordinate 2,862, forward strand.
CAGAGGAAAATTCTGGAAGTTCTATACTAGAAAAATATACCGTAAACCTTGTTGCAGAAGCAAAAAATGGGAAAATTGATCCCGTCATCTGACGAGAAAATGAAACTCGTCGTACGATAGAAATTCTTTCACGGCGTACCAAAAATAATCCCATCCTTATTGGTGATCCCGGAGTAGGTAAAACCGCTATCGTTGAAGGAATTGCTCATAAAATCGCGCTCGGAGAAGTACCAGAAACTCTGAAACACGTGGCGATTCACACGCTTGATATCACGGGTTTACTCGCTTGAGCCAAGTATAAAGGAGAGTTTGAAGAGCGAATCACGGGACTCATGAAACATGTTGAAAAAAGTGAAGGGTCAATCATCTTGTTCATTGATGAAATTCATATGATTGTGGGAGCTTGAGGAGGAGAAGGAAGCGCTGATATCGCAAATATTATCAAACCCTCACTTTCTCGTGGTCGTATCAAAGTAATCGGTGCTACTACTATTGCAGAATACCGAAAACATATAGAGAAAGATTCGGCTTTGGAGCGTCGATTTCAACCGATTTTGGTAGAAGAACCGAGTCGGGATGATGCGGTAGCTATTTTGCGGGGTATAAAAGAGCGCTATGAAACATTTCATGGTATCGAAATCACGGATCAAGCTATTGTGGATGCGGTGGATATGTCGCTCAAGTATATTGCAGATCGAAGGCTTCCCGACAAAGCGATTGACCTCATTGATGAAGCGGCTGCTAGCGTGCGAACCACGATAGCCTCCAAACCAACCGAGCTCGAACAACTCGAAAAGTCACTCCGTACTCTCGAAATCGAAAAAGCTGCGCTCGATCGAGAAAAAAATATTCCCAAAGAACGTATTTCTGATATTTCTGAACGCCTCAAAACCCTTCGAGAAGCCGTAAAAGCCAAAGATATACTTTGGAAACAAGAGCGAGAAATCCTTACCAAAAAGGAATCTCTCAAAGCAAAATTAGAATCTCTCAAACATCAAGCGACCGTCAAGGAGCGTGAGATGAACTTTCAGGAAGTAGCACGCATTCGATACAGCGAAATTCCTGCCCTAGAACAAGAATTATCTACGATCGAAAGTACGCTTCTTGAATCTCGAAAAAATGGCTCATCCATGCTTCGGGAGACCGTTGATTCTACTGAAATTGCTTCCGTAATTTCTAAGTGGACCGGTATTCCAGTGGGGCGACTCGGGCAATCCGAGCGAGATCGACTCCTTCATTTGAGCGATACTCTCAAACTTCGAGTTATTGGTCAAAATCAAGCGTTGGATACTATTTCTAAGTCTATTTTACGCAATAAAATGGGAATGAATGATCCAAAGCGTCCCATAGGCTCATTTCTTCTCCTTTGACCAACTGGCGTTGGAAAAACTGAGACCGCGAAAGCTTTGGCGGAAGCGTTGTTTTCTGAAGAATCAGCCTTGATTCATATTGATATGGGAGAATATAGTGAAGCGCATTCGGTGGCTCGTCTCGTTGGTGCACCTCCCGGATATGTGGGGTATGAGGAAGGGGGACAGCTGACGGAAGCGGTACGTAAAAAACCGTATTCTGTCGTCCTTTTTGACGAGATAGAAAAAGCTCATCCGGAAGTTTTCAAAGTATTTTTGGAAATTCTGGATGAGGGACATTTGACCGATGGGAAGGGAAGACAAGTGAGTTTTAAAAATACTATTATCCTCATGACTTCCAATGCTATTACGGAGCTACCATCTCAATTTGTTCCCGTAGTGGAAGATATTTCCCATGATTTTGAGTCAAATAAACGAGATTATTTGATGCAAGAATTGACCAAGTGGTTCCGTCCTGAGTTTCTCAATCGGGTGGATGACATGATTCTCTATCGTCCCCTCTCTGAAATCGGCATTCAGGCAATTGCGACAAACGAACTTGAAAAAGTGAGAATACGACTTCTGGAGCAAGATACCGAGGTGACCTTTGATCCCGAGGTAGTGGAATGGATTGCACGAATAGGGTATGATGCCACCTATGGTGCTCGACCGCTGAAACGTACAATCAATCGAGAAATTCTTGATCCGATAGCTGGATATATGCTGGAGAAAAGTGCAGATACTCCTACAAAACTGAGTATTCAAATGCATGAGGGGAAGGTGGAAATAGGGGAGGGGTAGTTTTGGGGAAATTTAAACCTAGCTATAGATGCATCTATAGCTAGGTTTTTTATGGATAAATTTGTTTTTCGAGAAACTTATTTTACTCTTTGTTAGATATTATTTATGTTCCATGACTCACTCCAAATCAAAACTTCCCATGAAATTATCACCCAAATACACCTTTGGCTTCACCCTCATCGAGCTTATCGTAGTCATTACGATCCTCGCCATCCTCGGAACCATAGGATTCCTCTCTATCTGAGGATACTCCTCCAAAGCTCGTGACTCAGCTCGTATAT
>JAQTZK010000077.1 GCA_028687815.1 Candidatus Altimarinota bacterium
GTTACGGTATCAATATTAGCGGTAGCTTCATCGAGAATGAGGATTTTTGGATTTCGAAGAATAGCGCGCATAAATGCGAGGAGTTGTTTTTGACCCAAACTAATAGATTCTCCACTCGATGAAACCTGAGTTTCCAGACCCTGATCAAATTTTTCTAGAAGTTCGACCAGTCCCATTTTTTCGAGAAGTTTGGTCATCTGTAGAGAATCATACGAGGCATACATTTCATTCCCATATAAAATATTTTCTTTGACAGTTCCGACAAATAAGAATGGTTCTTGAAGAATAAAACCAATATTTTGAGTTCGAGAAACCGCATCATATGACCTCATATCACGACCATCTAAGAGTATTTTTCCTTTGGTAGGATCGTAGAGTCGAGCCATAAGTGAAGCGGTTGTAGTTTTCCCGCCTCCAGTAGGTCCTACCAAGGCATAGGTTTTTCATCGAAGAAGTGAGAAACTGATGTGCTTCAATATGTCATCTCCTTGAGGATACGCAAAAGATACGTCACGAAATTCAAGAACCGTATCTGATTTTTTATCATAGTTATGTTCCGCCTCTTTATCTTCCATCACTTCCATATCCGAATTGAGGAGTAAAACTTCTGATACCCGATCGAGTGAGACAAGAGCCAACTGGAAAGATGACCATACTGAGGCAAGTTGTCGAAGTGGGGTATAAAAATTGGTGACATAAAATTGAAATCCAATCAGAAGTCCGAGTGTAATATTTCCCGTAGTAATAAGATAAATACCATAGCAAAGCGCAATTAGTTGGGCTAAGTTTGAGGCAAATGAATATATCGGCACAAAAATAGTACTCGCCACCCCAGCTCGAATGGAAGCAGTATAATTTTTAGCATTAAATTCCTCAAATTTTTTGCGAAAGTAATCCAGGCGATTGAAGGCAATAATGACTTTGAAATGGTTGAGGCTTTCCTGTATTTCAGAGCTCATTCCACCCGTGGATTGCAGACTTTCTAGGTTTCTTTTCTTCACCCAAGCAGAAAGAAGATTGGTAATCACAAATACTCAAAAAGCTGGCAGAAGTACCATAATCCCCAACCGAAAATTGAGCACTAAGATAAAGATTCCTGAACCAAGAATAAGGAAGAAATTTCCAAAAAACTGCATCAGTGCTTGTGAGAAGAATTGATTGAGTTTATCGGTATCATTGTTGATACGAGAAATGAGATCTCCAGCTTTATTTTGGTTGAAAAAGGCTACGGGTAACTCTTGAAGTTTGGTAAAAACCGCATTTCTCAGGCGAAAAAGTACTCGTCTTCCGACGCCTCCCATAGATTTGGTTTGGATATAACTGGCCGTACTTCCCACTATAAAAATACCAAAGAGTATCGCGGAATTGATGAGAATTCCATGATAGTCTTTGACCGCAATATAGGTATCAATGGTATGCGCAATAATCACCGGTATTACGAGTGTTGCCAGGGAGCTAAAAATTACCGCAATACCTGTGATAATCAAATAACGTTGCTCCCCTTTCATCAAAGGCCCTAGTCGTTTAATCGAATCGAGAAATGGTTCTTTCTTCTCTTTCTTCTCTTTATTTAGTTGGTAATTCATAGGTATTGGTACTGAGTTGAGATTGGTAAATTTGGACATATTCCGGACAAGTAGTGAGGAGCTCGTCATGTTTCCCTATCGCGAGTATTTCTCCTTGCATGAGCAGGATAATCTGATCGTATGTTTTGATAGGTTCAATCTTTTGGGTAACAGAAATAAGGGTAATATTTGGATAATTCTTTTGAATATTTTCGAGTATTTTTTGCTCAGTTTTGGTATCGAGTCGAGCGGTAAAATCATCGAGAAAGAGTATTTGGGGATTTAGTGCCAGAGCTCGAGCAAGCATCATTCGTTGCTTTTGTCCTCCAGAAAGACTCGTTCCCCGTTCACTGATAACCGTATCGAGCTGCTTCGGAAGTTGATTGATAAAATCCTGTAACTCAGCTGTCTCTATAGCTTTTTCCAAATGGGCAGTATCTACAGTATTACTAAAAGCAATATTCTCCCGTATGGTCAGATTGAAGAGATTGCTGTCTTGAAACACAAGTCAGATTTGCTCGTGAAGCCTCTCTTTGTCATAGTTTTCTAATAGCTCACCATCGTATTTGATAACTCCAGAAGTGGGTTGTATCAAACCAGTTAAGAGGTAGAGGAGTTGGGTCTTACCAGCTGCCGTAGGTCAGATAATGGCCGTTTTTGTATGTGGAAGTATAGAAAAAGAAATCTTATCCAAGGTAGTTTTTTCTCAGAAATTAAGCAAGAGGTCTTTGGCTTCTATTTTTCCTGAAAGTTTTGTGGTGAGTTTCCCAGTGTTCTCCCATTTTGGCAAAGCTATCACTTCCCAAATTCTCGCATAGGATGCTGAAGCTTGAGCAATAGATGCACTCATAAATCCAAGAATCATCATAGGAAATATGAGAATCGCCAGATACCCATTGAAGGCAGAAAAATCTCCAAGCGTCATCGTATCAATGATCACAAAATGCCCACCGAGCATCAATATGATGAGTATGGCAATATTGGAAGTAAACGTGATTATCGGAATCAGCGTGGCAAACATCATGAGAATCTGAAGACCGACTTCTTTGGTACGAGTATTCGTCTCTACAAATTTCTGAAATTCAAAGGATTGAGCATTTAAAATTCGAATGAGTGCGGCACCCAGAATACTCTCATTAATAATTTTGTTCAGCGAATCAATAGTTTCTTGATTGATCTTGAAAAGCTTGCGAACTTTGCTGAATACAAACCCAAAAGAAATACCTATAATTGGCACAATCGAAAGCACTGCCAAAGTAAGCTGCCAATTGATCATAAAGAGAAGCACACTCGCCGCAACAATGAGAAATATGGATGAGATAATCGAGGTAATAGCTTGCGAAACAAAGATTTTCACCGCATCCACATCAGAGGTAAGATTGGTGAGAAGTTTCGCTGGAGTAGTATTTTGTATGTAGTTAAAATCCTGCATCGATATTTTGTCCGAAATCTGGGAACGTAAGTCTCTTGCTACTTTTTCTGAAACATAAATCTGCATAATATTCTGCAGATAGAGAAATATGAATATAGCCAGTGAAATCCCAAAAATGATGATAATCGTAAGTTGTAGATCAAAGGTTCCCGCAATGTAGGTATCTATCGCGTGCGAAACAATTTTTGGAATAGTGAGACTCAGTCCGCTCCCGATAATAGTAAGCACTAGGAGTGCTATAATGAGAGATATATATGGCTTCAGTACACTGAGAATACTTTTATTTTTGTGGCTTTCCATGGAGTGGTTGGGGAACTAAATAAGAAGTATATATAAGGGGGAATTAAGTACAAGGGTGAGTTGGAGGGGTTTTCCATTAGCAACAAAAAAAGCTTGTATTCAGGGAAAACGAGCTCTTTTTTACCTTTAAAAGGTTGAATGTATACTATAGTAACGCTATTTTCCATACAGCTGACTATGTGTCCCAATATCCAAAAGCTCTATTAATTCGTACGTACCATCAGACAATTCTCGGAATATAAGTCGCACATCTCAAGTAACATCAATACTCCGACAACCAAGATATTTTCATTCAAGTGCATGGTTTCGGAGAGATGGATCTCTCGGATTTTGAAAAAATTTATGCAAAATACTATCAGCTTTTTCCTGAATTTTCAGAGAAAATTTACAATAGTGTTTTAAAAATGTTTTTGACCGATGAATTATCATTATTTCGCAACATTATGATATTGCTGTAAATCAGTCAAAAGTGCCTCAGGAGAATCGAAAGAATCCCAAGTCTCATTACGATACGCAGGGCTTTCGAGATACAAATCCTCACTTGCCGCTTTTACTTCAAGAACTGGCTTTCCATGTACCATTACGATATAGAGAAGATTTTGCTCTCTTGCTTCTTTTGTGTAACGAGAAAGGTTTTTACGGTAATCACTCAGGGTAATAAGTTTTGTATTCATAATTTCAGATAATTATAGTTTCTCAAAATTGTAACTTAATTTGTACAAAATCAAGTACATAATTTTGAAAGGATATATTGAATATGATAAAAACATACAAGTCTTAATCCTTTCTGACATTAAAATTCTCTTTGAAGTAAGGTATTTCCGTGCTTTACCTAGAGATAGGACTTGATATCACTACAATGTATAATATCGTATAAACATTAGCTATTCACCAATTTCAAAATGAAAGTATTCATCCTAGCTGATCGTCCACCAACCAGACCTATCAAAGAAACTATCGCGGATAATCCAGGTATTCAGCTTATTATTACCCTTGGAGATCTCTACTATTATGATATTCAGGAACTTGCTGAAATTACTGATATTCCAAAGATTGGCGTATATGGAAATCATTGTGACGGAAGATACATGGAAGCTCTCGGAATAACTAATATGCACTTAGCCCATAAAACCATAGAAGGAATATCGTTTTTTGGATATCAAGGTTGTGTAAAATACAAAGAAAGTGTTCTGCAGAGTACGCAAGAATACTGTCAAAATGCTATGAAATGTGTACCAAGATTTGATGTACTTATCACACATTGCCCTCCTCGTGGACTCAATGATAATGATGATCCAGCTCATTATGGATTTGACGGCCTTCGAGAATATGTAGATCGAGTTTCTCCTGGATATGTACTTCATTGACATACCTATGATTTTGGGAAATTCGTTGACCAATACAAACACACTAAGATAGTGTATGTGGAACGTGAAAAAATTATAGAGATTGAGATTTAGGGTAATTCATATCTCCTTTGTATTACAAAACAAGTATGTTTATGCTATTAACGAAAAAACAACCTTCTTGACGAATCAAGAGGGTTGATGATGTATATGATGGTAACGCTACGGAGAATTGAACTCCGGCTTACGGGATGAAAACCCGTTGTCCTAACCACTAGACGATAGCGTCATGAGAAATTCGTGTCAGGTTCTCTATCCGATAAGAATAGATTTTTTGATGGTATACTGGTCGGAGACGTGGGACTCCCCTACGGGCCTCCCTCGGCCAAAAGCCAAACCATTGGCTTTTTACTTCTTCCACTTCGTTTCAGAAGTACCTCGTGTTCTCGTCCCACTTGGGACATTTCATTCTCTATTTATACTGGTCGGAGACGTGGGACTCGAACCCACAACCCCGTGCTCCCAAAGCACGTGCGCT
>JAQTZK010000078.1 GCA_028687815.1 Candidatus Altimarinota bacterium
GGTTTGATCGCTCAAACGTACGAAGTTCGTAGGTCATTTTCTTTCCGCTCTTGTAGAGTACGGAAATATGTTTTGCATCGACTCCAATGATTTCTCCGTCTTCTTCTGACTTGATGGCGTAACCAGATCCTTCTCCAATCATTCGTTCTGCACCAGTTCCTACAATAGGAGATTCTGCGTGAACGAGAGGAACGGCTTGTCGCATCATGTTCGTTCCCATTTCCGCACGAGTCGCATCATCGTGTTCGATGAATGGAACGAGGGAAGTAGACTCCGACATGATCTGTTTTGGAGATACGTCGATGTGGGTAATTTCACGAATGTACTCAGAAGTAGGTTCTGAATTCTTTCGAGCCGCAATACGAGTTTCGGTAAAGTTACCAAACTCATCTACTGGAGCATTTGCTTCCGCAATTACGAGGGATCGTTCTTGGTAGGCATCGAAGTATTCGTAAGTATCAAGGAGGAATCCTCGAACTTCGATTTCTTTCCCTTCGTATTTTTCTGCAAGAGTTTTTGCGATGGCTTCCGTGATGGTTGTTTTTTCAGCAACAATTACTTTTCCATCTTTCCCTACAATTTCATCAAGACTGATGCGATTGATGGCTGATTTTCCGTCATTAGCTGCATAGTGTGCTACATTTCGGAATGGTGTAGTAATAAATCCATGTTTGTCGATTCGGGCAAAACTTGCCAAATGGAGAACGAGACCAATATTCGGTCCTTCTGGAGTCGCAATCGGACAGATTCGACCGTATTGAGTTGGATGAACGTCACGAACTTCGAAGCTGGCACGTTCTCGAGTGAGACCTCCAGTTCCGAGTGCCGTAATACGTCGTTTGTGGGCCAACTCAGAAAGTGGGTTGGACTGATCCATGAATTGTGATAGTTGAGAAGTTCCGAAGAATTCCTTGAGTACCGCAACGATAGGACGTGCATTGATAAACGTTCCCGCTGTTGCTTCAGAAAGATCAACGATCGTCATTCGATCCTTAGCAATTTTTTCAGTTCGGGCAAGACCTACTTTGATCTTGTCGTAAACGAGTTCTCCTACGGAACGAACACGTCGGTTTTCGAGGTGATCGATATCATCCCAGTGGTGATTTGGCTCTTCGTAAACGAGACCCATAAGATACTGGAGACCTCCAATAAGGTCATCAAGCGAGAGGAATCGAGATTGATCATCATATGCCAAATCTCGACCAATCTTGCGATTGATTTTGATACGAGCTACTTCACCAAGATCAAATTTCTTTGGGTCAAGGAAGGTAGTTTGGAAGAGGTCTTGTACTCGTTCATCGGTACCAAGATCTCCCGGACGAAGGAGTTTGTAGATGGCGTAGAGGGCTTCCATTCGAGTCTTAGTCTTGTCCTTGTCGATGGTTGGTCCAATGTGCTTCGCGAGAACATCCTTGTTTCCCTTAAATGCGGCAAGAATCTCTGAATCTGATTCCATTCCGAAAGCTCGTAGAAGTACGGTTACGGGAATCTTTCGTTTCTTGTCGATTTTTACATTGATGACTCCACGCTTTTCGATTTCGATTTCGAACCAAGAACCCTTTTGAGGGATAATTTTCATGGCGTAGTATCCAACATTCTTCTGATCTGGAACGAAGAACATACCCGTAGAACGGATAATCTGGTTGACGATAACTCGCTCGATACCATTGACGATAAAGGTTCCTTTTTCGGTCATGAGGGGAATTCCTCCCATGTAGACATCTTGCTCTTTGATTTCTCCTGATTCCTTGTTGAGCATTTCGAGACGAATCTTGAGAGGTGCTTCAAAGTTGAGGTTCTTTCGCTTTGCATCTGACATAGAAAACTTTGGCTCGTCGAGCATGAGTCCCTTGTAAGAGATGTCGATTTTTTCACCAGAGAAGTCTTGAATTGGGAATGTTTCTCGAAACGCACGGTCCAGCTTGTTTGTAAGAAAATCATTGTAACTGTCGAGTTGAACCTCGATCAGATTTGGGAGCTCTATGATAGAACGGTCATTTGTAAAGAAATGCCGACCTTCTACCTGGTAGAGGTCTCCGAGGAGTGTGTCCAAATTTGGAGAAGTTGCTTTTGGAGCGACTTCTTTTTTGCTTGTCATAGAGAGCTCGTGACTAAAGTAATAACATAAAAAGGCCCTCGCCTGGACAATACACAATCAGGAGCGCGAGTGCAACGTGAGTTATTGTATAGAAAAGGGGAGGGGAGTCAAAAGATTTAGCCTCATAAATATCATGTTTTCACTTGGATATTACGAAAGCTATGTAAGCTTAAAATTTCAGATTATGCCTTCACCACAGAAGAAATATTAAATCCACTTTGTTCTTTGGCTCGAGCGCAATATTCCTCGATAGATTCCATGAAATAGGGAGGAAATACTTCTTGAATTTTCCCAATAGTATAGTAGCCAACGAGCATCATGGCCGCGTAGCTCGTTTCATCAAATATAGGGAGATTTATTTGATTTTCGCCATATTTTGCGCCAGTTTTGTTGCCAAAACAGATGAATAGTTCCTCGGAATCTTGAATAACGGTTGTTGCATGCTTCATTTGTTCATAGGAAAACACATCACGAGCCACTTTGCGACCAAATAACTCAATGAATTTGGTTTCGAACATTTCACGAATAAGTACGAACTGATCAGGAATCACGATACAAAAGCTCCTGTATTTTGTGAAATCAATGGGTGTGAGTAGTTGTTCCAGATTTTCTTCAATAAATATGCGGAGTTTCTTGAGGTCCAGATGTGGATTCTCGGCCAACATATATCCAAAATACGTGGAGGTATTGTAGGTATATGGCTCTGAAATTTTTGGCATGATGATACTCTGATCCGCTATGGCTCGTCCAGAACTTTCTTTGCTCGATGAAATCAGGAATGTTTTCTTGTGATGCTCTTTGGCGATAGTGAGAATGATGGGCGCATGTTTCTCCCCAGATGCTGAAACTACCACGACATCAGTAATACTCGGAATACGTTGAAGCTTTTCTTCAATTTCAGATTCGGTGGCAAAAAAGGCTCCAAGATTACGGAATAAAATACGCCCCGTATAATATCCATTGCCACTTCCAACTACGAGAGGTGTTTTGAACTGAGTGAGATCAAGGCTGGTATTTACCTCTTTGGATATGTAGAGATCAAGTGTTTCGAGCACGATTGTATTAAGCGTTGGGAGAGATACCATAGGATTATTATTATTTCCGTATGTTATAAATAATCGTATGGAATTGCAAATTCGTTGTAATTTCTCATAGAAAATAATTCACTCATATCAATGGCTATTACCGTATTAGCCGTGTATGAGCATTTCTTCTTCTTTTGTAATATTTTGATACCTTTCTGGTTTATTATAATCATACTGAACTTCAAAAGTTTTCCCGAGGGCAAGAGGATTGATGGTGCCATCTTTTCGAAGGAGTCCACGATTTTTGGCGAGCTCCCAAAAACTTGTTCCTATGGGAAGAGAATTCTTAATAGATTGTACTAGAGCATCCGGAGTATCTGCCAATTGATTATATCCTTCGATACCGAGTGCCGATGCGTAGTGTTTGATGAGATTACATTGTTCACGATTGGATACCCCATCTTTCATTTTTGCGAGCACCGGACTATTCCAATACGATTGGAGTGTTTCATGTAATCCACCCATAAAATCAAGTCCTGGAAAAATTCTAGCTGCTGAAATATATCAGAGAGCAATATTGGTTTTTTCGGGTGGAATTATTTGTATAGAGTATGGCGTAATGATAGAACAAGAACCGTTGGTAGAAAGGGTAAAAATAGTATTGGTATCCAATTGAAATGGAGTTCCAGCAGGTAAATTTTGAATCGATTGCACATTGATGCTTCCACTCGACATATAGTTTTTTTGAGTACTCAAATCTTGATACAGCGCATTTGATATATCGTAGTTTTTTATTTCCAAGGCTTCGCGCTGGGCAGCGAGTGCTGGATGAAAAGTTCTGAGCTCCTTTTGATTATCAGTATGGTAAGAACCCATTGTCCCAAACTTTTGACGAGTCAATAGATCTTCTTTAATTAAACTCACCATATCACTTTGTAATCGCCACAGTTGTTTCTTTTCCTGCTCGGTTAATTGTTTTTCTAGCCACTCCATATTTCATCAAATTCTATTCATCAACTCGTCTCGTAGGGCAGCAGAATTCATCAGTTTCTCCCTACTGAATTCAATTGGATCCAATTGAAGGAGGGTGAGAATTTTTCGAAATACTTGTTCGTCTAATTCAACCGTTTGTTCTTTGATTTCTGTTTTCGCTTCTTGATTAAAGACGGTTGCTTTGTTTACATTTTCTACGAATTTTTCGACGGATTTATCAGATTTAACGGCGGCTAATTGAGCATTAAAATTCGCATCTTTACCTTGTTTTTTATTTATTTTTCAAGCCAGAGCTCCGAGTTGTCATTGTACTACTTTGTTTGATACCACGGTCTCCATGGTTTGAGATTTGTAGCTTGCCTGAATGAAGGCAATTATTTTTTGTAAAATTATCCTATCTTTTTCTGGTACATCAGCATTTTTAATATATGTTTCAATTACTTTTACTACTTTATCTCGTGATTTTGGAGCTTTATATAGATCAGTAATTTTTAGATCTAAGGTAAATGTCTTCTCGGGATTTTTTGGATCATTTGCTATGGAATGTAGTGATTCTTCAATATCACTACATGCATAGGCAGTTGAGAGTTGTTGTAACATATCACGGATGGTCCCCTTTCCTAGAGTACCTACATCAGCTTCTGCTACAGTTTTGTTGTGGTTATATCCACTCAATACTTGGGATGCAATATCTCTAATATTTGAATTTTTTGACTTCAATAAACTTGTGAGGGCTACCAATTCAATAGTACCACCCGTTTTTGATAGTCCGAGTGCTGAGGTGATACTTTCAATTTCTTCTTTTGGGACTTTGAGATTTTTTAAATAAGTATCCAACCCTTCAAATGCCTTCCCATTGGCAATTTTTTCTTTACTGAAGGTGATTTCTTGATGTTTTTCGATAACTGCTTTGAATTGTTGCAAAGCTTGAGGATCTTCTTTTCCTAGTATGGTTTGAGTTTCAGTGGATCCATTTTTTAGTTTCCAATAGAGTCCAAACTGTTGAAGAATCCCGGTATTTTTTAAATAGTCATAGTTTAAATTTCCGT
>JAQTZK010000006.1 GCA_028687815.1 Candidatus Altimarinota bacterium
ACTAGTCTTATTCGTTCTATGGCAGAAGTACTTATGCAGATTGCGAAACGCAGTCAAAAGACGATTATTGTCATTGGACATGTGACTAAGGATGGTTCTATTTCAGGACCAAAAACATTGGAACATCTCGTTGATACCGTATTGTTTCTGGAAGGATCTCGTCATGAGAGCTATCGCATACTTCGCTCTCTCAAAAATCGATTTGGTCCAACTGATGAAATCGGACTTTTTGAAATGACCGAAAAAGGCCTCATCGACATTCTCAATCCGGGCAAAGAATTTGTCCAAAGCGAACGCAAATGACTGATTGGATCAGCACTCGCCATGACCATGGAGGGAACTCGTCCACTTATTGTCGAGATAGAAGCGCTAACCACCTATACCAAATTTGGATATCCAAAGCGTTCGAGTCGTGGCATGCCAAATGGAAAACTCGACTTGGTGCTCGCCATCCTATCCAAATATACTGATGCAAAGCTAGAAAATTATGATGTGTTTGCCAATGTAGGAAGATGACTTTCTTTAAGTGAGCCAGGAATTGACCTTGCGCTCGCTGCAGCCGTACTGAGTTCAAGAAAAAATATTCCTCTTGGAGATACCCTTTTTATCGGAGAGCTCTCCCTTACGGGAACTATTAAGCGAGTTGTTTCTATGGAAAAACGTATCGAAGAAGCTCGAAAACTCGGCTTTACTAATATTGTTACCGCTCCACTCGGAAACAAAAAAATCAAAATGGAATGACTCAAAATTGTCTCCTCAGTTCAGGAGCTTGGTAAATGGTTTGGTCCTCGAAAAAGATCGGAACATACCTCAGATACTGAGGATACTTCCGAGGAAGATGAACTCAAATAAAAAAATCCCTTCCAGAGATTTTTAACGGGGAAAAAGAGCTACCTCCTATTGCATCAAAGTAGTATTTTCTGGTACTACATAAAATTGTTGTGCTGCTTCCAAATAGATATGGAATTGTTCTTTGGTAGTTCGAATAACCTCATTTGAATCAGTGTGACCAACAAGTAAAAGTCTCAAATACGAAGCTTGGTCTCGTGTGAGTGTATCTATTCCATCATACAATGGCTGGTCTTCTTGATCTTCTAGTCCAAGACCAAGGACTTGATCCTTAGCAAAAGCATGTGGATCTCTAAATCAAAGGAGGGTCATGGTTTGAAAATTATTATTCTGCAGCTCGCTTTCCCGATCGAGAAAGTCGAATATTTTTGTGAATTGCATCTTTAGTAGAAGTCTTTTGCGTATCTATGGTATTTGATATTTTCTGAATTTTTACCACATACATATCAAAATCTCGCGCGATATCTATAAAAATATAAAAAAGTGGTACTCCTATAAGCAATCCGATGAATCCCATAAAATGTTCAGATAGAAGCAAAATCAAAAAGGTAATGAATACCGGAAATTCCATATACGAAGATACAATTTTAGGATTGAGGTAGTACGCTTCTATAGCATGAACTACTGCTATCATGACTCCTATCGCAATAAGAATATTCGTACCTCCGTAATTGAAACCAATAAGAGCTATTGGTACCGTAGATATAAGAAATCCAAATACTGGGATAAATCCAAGGACAAACACTACTATAGCTATTGTAGAAATGAATGGAAATGCGGTTCCGTTGGCAATATATCAAATCAAAAGCAAAGATAAAGTGGTGAGTGCTGCATTAATAAATGCAATAATAGCCTGGGCTTTGAAAATCATACCAAACCCTTTGGATATTTTCTGAGCAAAGTTGGAAAATTGTTCATAAATAAATGAGAAATTCCCGGATTTTATACCAGAGAAATAGGTCATTATCTTTTCCTGATCAATAAGAAAAATATAGCTTAATATGAGGGCTATAACCATCTGCAGTAAGAACACACCAGCATTTTTTACATTTTGAAAAACACTTACGAGGGTATTTTCAATATTCCCCTTGCTGACAATCCCCTCAAAGAATTCATCAAATCCAAGATTCATACTCACTTGACTCTGAAGATTATCAGCTGTTGCTCGAAGTTGATTGGTAATTTGTGGAGCCAATTTGATAAGCCCCTTGGTTTCTTCAATCAAATGAGGAATAAAACTATAAAATACCGCGACAATCACCGTCACAAAAACTAAATAAATAATAGTAATAAGAACGGGGGTCTTATTACACATCACGAGAAATTTTTTAACCTTTGCTGAATGGATTCGCTCTACAAGTAAATGAATTTTATGCTTGAGCCATTTTGCTAAATCCGTAAACAAATAGGCAAACAAAAAAGTAAAAAGGAAGATGAGCAAAAAAGAAGAAAGAGCATACAGCATAATCCCGAGAATCGCCAATGCTACCAATTTTTCAAAAAAATACCGATTGATAATGAGCTTAAAAAGAAAAGGAAGTCGCATATAAAAGAACTAAAAAATATCAGCTACCTGTTTCGGATTCAAAGGTTCCTTCGATGGTGTTATAGTACCTGGTGAATTTTGTAAGGCAAAACAAATTTGAGGCTGGAGTCAGAAAAGCGTATAAATAGCGACCCCCAAAAAATCACGATAGTCAGGAGTATCCAGTTGCTTTCTCGCAAATTCTGTAGTCACAAAGAGGGTAAACATAGGTGGCTCATCTACTAATTGAAACGTTCCTACTTTCAGTTCGTTCAAGAGTACTCCTTTTTTTAGTCTATCAGAATTCTTGATATAGCTTACGAGATCTAGAAAAGAAAAGGCGCTCGTGGTAGGAGTTGTAGTAGGAATAATGGGAGATATTGGAGGAGTGGAATTCCGAGTTTCTGTAGGTATTTCTTCAGAAATCACATCTACCTTTTGGGATACTTTGCTTGGTATTGATTGCGGAAGTGGTACTTGTGGTACTGCTTCTATCTTGACTCGAGAAGAAGCTACTGGTAGTGGAGCTTCTTGAGAAGTAGACTGAATTTGCCCCAATAAGGTCATTTCTAGAAGTAGAAATCCGTTTGGAAAAAATTTAATTTTGGAGTACGCCAGAGTACAAGCTTCAAACAACCGCATAATTTTTGGAAATTCTGGTGATTGAATAGTTTCAAATGCAATATCCTTGAGAAAATATAAATATTGTTCAAAAAAACGGTCTGGATCGATCGAGTCCATCTTAAATCTATTCATAACAAGAGTGAGTCAAGCTACATCACTTTGTAGAATAGTGTGAGTGAGTTCTTGGAGTCGCTCCCTCCCAACAATAGAGAGATTTTCACGAATAAAATCATACGAAAGCACTCCCCCGATACTGTACTGTTCAAATAAAGATATCGCATCTCGGAGACCTCCACGAGACAACTGAGCTACGAGTTGCAATCCCGCTTCATCGGTTTCAATATGTTCTTGGTCGGCAATATATTTGAGTCGACCCACAATATCCGTATCTGCAATTTTTCGAAAATCATAGCGTTGTGAGCGAGAAACCACCGTTTCTGGAATCTTATGAAACTCCGTGGTTGCCAGAATAAATTTTACATGATCTGGAGTATCCTCTAGGGTTTTGAGGAGTGCATTAAAAGCTCCCGTCGAGAGCATATGTACCTCGTCGATGATATAGACTTTGTACTTTCCGTAGGTAGGCTGAAATCTCGATTTCTCAATCAGCTCTCGAACGTTGTCGACTCCATTATTACTTGCTCCGTCGATTTCTATCGTATCGAGCATTGTCCCATCTTTGAAGGCTAAACAATTAGCACATACATCACAAGGATTTCCATCCTCTCGAAGATTCGTACAATTAAAGGCTTTTGCGAGAATCCGAGCCACGGAAGTTTTTCCAGTTCCACGAGAACCACAAAAAAGATAGACACTTACCGTCTTATCCTTTTGTAAGGCACTTGTAAGAGCACGACGGATGAATTGTTGTCCTATCAGATCGTCAAAATCTTTCGGTCGGTATTTTTGGTACAATGACATGCTGGAATACTAGCAAAATTCACAAAATTTACAAGCAACAAAAACAAATACTAAAAATCCCCAGAGACCCTTGAAAAATGATGAAATTCGCGCGAAAACTGCGTACCGCAGTAAAGCGTACACCCGTACGCTGAACGAGGAAACGCAAAGTTTGAACGCGAAGTTCGCATTTTGAAGAAGTCTCTCCCACTAAGCGGTTACTTTGAGTCGTACCTTTATGGTAGGATTTGCGTCCGTCACTGGCATACTTTGTCCATCTTTCCCACACGTACCTCCTACAAATATTCCATTTTTTCCTACTTTAAGGTCATTCCCTACCATACTAATTTCTTTGAGCATTTTTGGACCATTTCCAGAGAGATTTGCCCCACGTACTACTTCCGCTATTTTTCCATCTTTGATTCGATGAGCAAAGTTCACCTTAAAAACAAAATCTCCGCTGGTAGTATTTACCTGACCTCCCCCCAGTGCGGTCACATAGAGCCCATCTTTGACACTCGCGATAATATCTTCTGGAGCATCAGGACCATTATCCATATAGGTATTACTCATTCGCACGATAGTTTCATGAGCATATGATTCACGTCTGGCATGACCATTTGGAGGGAGATCGAGAAATTCCGCCGTCCCATGTTGGTGCATGTAATTGACGAGTTTACCATGTTCGATAAGCACCGCTCGCTCAGAAGGAACTCCTTCGTGATCCAGCTTGTAAGAGCCTCGAAGTCCGGAAAGATGTGGATCATCAATAATACATACTTTAGGACTCGCGACCATTTGCCCGATTTTCCCAGAATAGACACTGGAAGACTGAAGATCACCTTCAAGTCCATGTCCAACGGCTTCATGAATAATCACTCCTCCAGCTTCTGTAGCAATAACAATATCCATTTCTCCACAAGGAGCTGATGGGGCTTCCAGAAGCGCCCCCAATCGTTCAACGATAGTTTGGAATAATTCTACAATTTTTTCTTCTGTAAAATCCTCCAAAGAATGATTGGCCGAAATCGCCTCATAGTATTCTTGGGTAATTTCTCCTTTTTTCCCAGTCGCCATAGCGAATAATCGCACTTGAGACTGTCGATCCATACCTCCCGGTTGAGTATTGGTAACGGAGACATAGGATTGTTCCCCGAGAGAAACTCCTACCATAGTGCTCGTAATCCAATCGTGAGATCTCAAAAAATCTACCTGAGGCAAGACTCGGGCATGAAGTTCCGAAAGAGTAGTGAGGAGCTCTTTGACATCAAAAAAGTCATAGCGCTCATCCTTGGGAGTCCAACTCATTTTACCGACATCAGCTTCAAAATGTCAAGCCTCATTCATAAGCTCATCGAAACTCTCAAGTGATTCTCGAGTTTGGAAATATCGATGTTTACCATGAGTCAAGAGCAGGCTTATACCCGCTCATTCCATAAAGGTCACCGGCTCTGATCTCCCGTTAACTATGCGGACTCACATGCCGATTTGCTTCTCCATATAGAGTTCTTTTCGATCTCCCGGAAGTCTCGATAATTGATCGTGAAGTTGTTTTTGTGTAAAAATCATAGGTTAAGTTACGATAACGATATATACTATACACGAATTTCGAATTTCAAAAAACATCGAACGCCTTACAATAGCAAAAAATTAACGACTTCTATGGAAAAACTCCTTCAAGCCTGCATAACATCTGCCAAAACAAAAGGGTATAATGCGCAATGATTTGTACATCACAGTCTCGCTACGAGCTGTACTTTCAAAAATCTTACTAGCGAAACCCTCACGCAAAATACGCTTGAGAAAAATATCCACTTCACACTTGAGAAAGATGGAAAAAAAGCATCTCGAAAATTTACTTACCATTCCAAACTTCAAGTAGATGAAATTGTTGATGGAGTCATCGCACTTCTCAGTTTTGTTACAGCAGATAGCGCTGAGTCACTTCCTGATATTTCTGATGCTTTCTCCAGCGATATTTCAAAATTTTGACCGGAAGCTTTGCCAGAATGGGTACAAACTCAATACAAAATCGTAAAGGTGAGTCTTGAATCTGCTGTTGCTCGGGCAAAATTTGAAACGGGAATTGAATCACTCATCGTCTCAGGAGCTTGGTGATCTTCGATATTTATGAATTCATTTGGGGCAAAAAAAATAAGTACCAATACCTATACGAGCATTCAAATCGGCTTTAGTGGAGATAATAACGGGGTTACGGATGCCGAATGGCTCTATCGAGACAGCGACCATTTGATGTCATATAACGATGCTTGGACGCAAGAATGTCTCCAAAAACTGGAAGACAAAATTCAGCCAGGTACGGTCACATTTAGTCCCGGAATATACCCGATTGCCCTCGATCCAAGTTTGTCAGGTGAATGTATTGGCGAGGTGCTTGGGTTTCTCTCTGGATATGCTATTGTGGAACAAATGAGCCCCTTTACCAAACAGGAAATCGGTTCTGAAATTTTCCCAAAATGGGTAACCATCCAAAGTTTTCACGCACTCCCCGGAGCCTCAAGTGCTCAGTTTTTTGATGGAAATGGAATAACTACCAAAGATATCGCTCCCATACAAAATGGGGTGCTTCGAGAGCTCTTTCTCTCCAAAGCAAGCGCAGAACGTTTACATCTAACTCCCAATGGACAGCCTGGACCTATAAATGTTCGACTATCAGGAACTCCCACCAAAATGGATCTAACTGACGTTAAATTTCTCTTTACTACGCTCGCTGGTATGCATACAATAGACTCAGCTACTGGAAATTTTGCTCTTGAAGGGGAAGGATACGAAATACTAGCAGACGGAAGTATTGGAAAATTTATCAAAAATGTAGGGCTTTCGGGAAATCTTAGAACCCTCTTCGGAGGGTTAATAGGCCACCTGGACGATACCCCAGACTATGGATCTACTCGTATTCCAACTCTCATTTTTGCTGCGGCTCAAGTAACTCCAACCACCGCATAGTATGAATGAAATAATTCAAACGATTGCCACTACGCTTACGGTGATGCCAATAGATGTATATATACTTGGAGTTGTTTTGATACTTTGGATTATTTTTGTAGTACTTGGACTACAAAAAACGTATGAAGCATATTTTGGACTCATTGTAGGACTTGCTATTTATTTGATGTTGACGGTACTTTTGTCTCCCATCTACCAAACTCCCGATACCACCAAAATTTTCTCGCCAAAAACTTCACAGTTCCTTATTGGATCAAGTGTATATCTGATGTTCATTCTCTTCTTATTAACACCCATTTCTGGTGGAATTAGATTTCCAGAAACCAGAAATCTATTGCTTCGATTAGTGGAACGGGCTGTAATCGCAGCTTTTTTGTGGATATTATTTTGAGCTCTAATTATTGGTTTTGCTTCCAAGACTTATATTTTCAATGTGGATACAGCATTCACACTTTTATATAAAATGGTATTTTTTCAAGAAATATTAGCAGGAAAAATCGGTTCTATACTCGTCGTAAATCTCCAAAATATTGTACTCATCGGGGTCTTTTTCTTACTCTATAAAATCCTATTCTCTGATATTATAAGTGTCATTATACTTTCTTTATGGTTATGGATTCTTTCATTACGAATACGAGGAAGTAGGGATAATAAGTTGAACGCTGACGGGGATGTTCATGTCCAACCTGATGATCACAGTCACGATGACCATGGCTGACATGACGATCATGGAGATAGTCATGAAGACCATGGCTGACATGACAATCATGGGCATGGTGGCCATTAATCTAGTACTTATTGAGCATAGCCACTCGATCCTCTATCGATGGATGAGTGGAGAAAAAATCATGAATAGTTTCCATAAACATAGATTGACTACCATTTTGGGGAAACGGATTACTGATACATAGAGCAGAAAGTGAATCTTTTTTGATACTTTCAATAGTACTATCCCCTGAGATTTTGAGTAAAGCACTTATCATGGCGTCTTTATTTTTGGTCAGTTGCACACTTCCAGCATCGGCTAGATATTCTCGTTTGCGTGAAATAGCGCGCTGTACGAGTGGTAATATCAAATATCCGAGAATCATAAGTGCTACTCCAAGAATAATAAGATGTGGGACGCCTTTTTTATTGCTCTTTGAAGAACTTGAAGCAGATCGTACGAGAATTTCTCAGAGTGCTGCAATAGCTCCAATATAGACAATCGTAGTGGCAAGCAGTAAACCATCCTTATTGAGAATATGGGTCAATTCATGAGCGGCAACCGCTTCTATTTCTGTATTATCCAATTTGTTGATAATACCTTTTGAAAAAACAATCCAAGCATTTTTTGGTTTCCATCCAAGAGCAAAAGCATTGAGACTTTCATCATCGAGAATTCCAATTTTCGGCATAGATACACCTCGAGAAATACAAAGATTTTCAACGAGATTATAGAGTTCAGGATAACTTCTTCTATCTATCGGTTTCGCACCAGAAAACGTAAAAATCAGTTGTCGGTGAAAGTAAAAAGAGACGAGCGCCCAAATCAATACCACCGGGCCGAGATAAGTAAATACAGAAAGTGTTTCGGAGAAAGCACGATGAGAAGTAGATACGGGATTCTTTTTACTTTCGCTTGAATAGGAATCAAGAGAATCAGGACTTGCCATGAACTGTTGTATTTCTATTTCAGTAAGATAGGGGCTAGTAGCATTATATGTAAGTGCATATTCTACCAAAAAAATCAACGCAAAAAGAAGCGTCGGAAATAACACGAGCAATACCGTAGTTTTAAAACGATTTGACCAAATGGCACTTTGAAGTCCAATAACTGCCATAGAAAAAGTAGCTTAGAAAGTTACTTTTGGAGCTTGACTCACTTCAGCTCGGTTTTCAATTTCAAAGCCCTTCGCTCGAATAAATCCAAACATTTGTGCTACGAAATTAGCAGGAAAAACTTCAATATAGGTATTATATTCATTGGTAGCGGCATTGAAAAATCTTCGAGATGCAGCTAGTTTGTTCTCAATATCTGAAAGTTCCGTTTGGAATTGAAGAAAACTTGCATTAGCCTTGAGATCTGGATAGGCCTCAGAAAGAGCGAAGATAGATTTGAGTGCTCCGGTCAACATAGTATTTGCTTCAATTTTATCATCCGTAGTTTTTGCGTCATTGTAGAGACTACGAGCTTGGGTAACTGCCAATAGGGTATCTTGCTCATGTTTTGCATATCCCTTGACGGTTTCTATAAGATTGGGAACCAAGTCAAAACGCAATTGAAGTTGTGTATCAATATCAGCAAAAGATTGTTCTCGATTATTTCTCATAGTCACAATACCATTGTATTTTGCTACTACATAAAATACAAACACGACGAGGAGTCCTATAGGAAAAATAAAACCAATGTCCATAAGAGCATGATAAAAAAGTATACTTTTGATTATATAAGTATTGAACTTATGTCAAACCCGTTAAAATTCACCTAACTTACGGGTATTATCCAATCTACCGATCCACTGGAGTCATCAAAAATCAGCTGATCTTTACCAGTCTTGGCATTCAATGATGAAATATTGTGCACAACTCCTAATGATATTGGAAAATTGAGAGTTTCATCTCTACTTTTCTCAAATTGAACTTTAAGGATTCGAGATTCACCGCCAACAAATCCAACAATCACTCATACTTGTTATTTGCTTCTTGGATATCTTGATGAATAGCCTTAATTTGTTCTTCGGATTCAAATACTTCGGTCTCTTTTTGTACAATATCTTTTATGCCATTCACATATTTCTTCACTATCTCCATATATGGTAAAATTGCCTTAAATTGAACTCGATCATTATCGCTCATAGTGGCAACTTTTCCTTTATTTTCAGCAAGAGCATTGAGAAAGGCTACAATTTTTTCTATCGGGATTGGAGTTTGATTTTTAAGTGCATTTGTTTCCATTCGGAGTCGCACAATATTTTTTTTGGCTTCTTCTATATTTTTGTTTAATTCTGCCACTTTTTTATTATGCATTTCTATATTTGGTACTTCTACAAACACAATATTTTCAATACTATGTTTGGTCCGTAAACTTTCAATAGTAATTTTTTTACCGAGTATTTGACAAGATATGGCACTTTTCACCTCTACTTCATCTGCTACAATAAGTGAATTGAAAGCAGTACCATGAAGTATGACCTTTTTAGCATAAATAGTAGTACCTGATTCTACGTTTCCAAAAATTTCTACTCTGCCATTTGGAGCATATATAGTTTCGTTAGTTACTTGTCAGTTATTGATAATAATATTTCATGTAAGAGCCTCCAATCTCCCATTACGCACAGGTCCATTGATGGTGATATCAAACTCTGTAGCTCGGATTAGTTTTGCTGCTACGATACCTGTAATGGTAAATCCCTTTCCATCCAAAATACGCCCATCCTCTACTCCACCTTTAATTTCCATTTCAGCCAGGAGATTGATAAGATTTCCTGTTGTTTTATGGGCTACTGCCTCTTTTTGAATAATATTAGAAGTGACAGATACAGTTTTATTTTTTTGATCTACCGAAAGAAATCACTCCATGTCAGCAACAATATATTCTATATCTTTTTCTACTAATATTTTGGTACCAGGTCAAGAGAATGAGTTAATTTGAACATCTTTTGGTACTGGTGAAGAAAGAACATTACCTTCTACATCACGACCATCAATACCAAAAATACGTGGTACTTTTTTAAGAATTTTCTCACCTTTTTTCACTTCTGGAAACGAAACAGTAAATTGACTAAAATCAAACATACCAGAGGCAAATTCTTTAGGAGCTCGATTTTTATACATGTCTTTTTTATCTTCTTTAATCACCGCATCACTACCAAGTTGAGGTAATTTACCAGTAGCTACCGTTTGAAAACCAGTAGTGCCCGCTTGAATGATATTCTTTATCGAATCTCATTGAATTCCACATATAATTTTCGAACGCCACAAATGAGCAATAAATTCATCATAATCCAATGTAGTAGCTCTTACTTGTTCCGTCATGACGGGAGTAGTACTATCCGAAGTAAGTGTTGGTACAATTTCTGTAATTTCTAATTTTTCAAAAAAATACGTTGCTTCCATAACGTTCCCACTACGATCCTTGAATGGTTTCACATTTCTGTATAAAAACTTTCTTTCTTGGGGAAACACTCGTATACCGCTCGCTATCTGAATAACTTCTGGTAAATCATTAATTGAGTCAGGATATAATATCTGTTCCAGGGCCTCAATATTAATATTCTGAAGGCAAAAATATACTCCTCCACTATCGGACATAGTGTCATATTGGAATATTCGATTCAAAAAACGATGCAACATACGCGCATCTCAGAGTTTTGCAGGCCTAACAAATAAACCTTGCTCTGTCTGTTCAATTCATCAAGTCACACTCGAAAGTAATTCTTGAATACGCGCTTCGGGAGTTTGATTCTGTAAAATCACATGCACGTGCTCTGACACTGGAGTATCTGAAGTTAAAACTATCGCCTTAATTCATGACTCTACATCTCATGTAAGTGTATTTGAAGGAGTATTACTCGGAGCATTCATAGTAGAGAAAAATTGAACTATATGATGATATTATACTATTTTCAACGTACGAACAAATTCTTGCTGGTGGAAGCCGCCTCAGTGCACAACCTAAAAAAATCTCTTCCGAAGAAGAGATTTTTTGCGCTTGCCTTACCTCACACACCAGAAGACGAAAATTTCTTGAGAGAGTATCAGTTGGACTTGAGATCCTTCTGATGATACAATTGTTAATGGAGATAGTCCATCCGCACGTTCTCGTACGGATACCTTGTTACGACTTAAGCCCAGTCAGTGATTTTACCATGGACCCCAATATTACTTCGGGGGCTTCCAGTAGAACCACCTCCCATGCTTTGACGGGCGGTGAGTACAAGACCCAGGAACGGATTCACCGTGACATAGCTGATTCACGATTACTAGCAATTCCAACTTCATGGAGTCGAGTTGCAGACTCCAATCTGGACTGAGATCGGCTTTGGTGATTGGCTCCATCTTGCGATATTGCTGCACATTGTACCGACCATTGTATCATGTTTGTAGCCCCAGGCATAAGGGCCATGCTGATTTGACGTCATCCACACCTTCCTCCTGATTAACTCAGGCAGTCTCGTTAGACATAATAACTAACGACATGGGTTGCGCTCGTTAACGGACTTAACCGAACACCTCAAGGCACGAGCTGACGACAACCATGCAGCACCTGTCTTCGGGTCCCTTGCGGGTACTCCCCCGTTTCTGGGGGATTCCTTCGATGTCAAGCCTGGGTGAGGTTTCTCGTTTATTGTCGAATTAAACAACATGATCCACTGCTTGTGTGGGTCCCCGTCTATTCATTTGAGTTTTAATCTTGCGACCGTACTTCTCAGGCGGGATGCTTAATGCGTTAGCTTAAAGCACCGGGTTACCCCGACACTTAGCATCCATCGTTTAGGGCGTGGACTACAAGGGTATCTAATCCTTTTCGCTCCCCACGCTTTCGTTCCTCAGCGTCAATATAGTTCCAGTAAGCTGCCTTCGCTTTTGGTATTCTTGTATGTATCAACGGATTGCACCCCTACTCATACAGTTCTGCTTACCTCTCCCTAATTCTAGGGAAACAGTTTCGGATGCTAATAACGGGTTGAGCCCGTATCTTTCACATCTGACTTGTTTCTCCGCCTACGAACTCTTTACGCCCAGTAATTCCGGATAACGCTTGGGGCCTATGTATTACCGCGGCTGCTGGCACATAGTTTGCCGCCCCTTATTCCTGTGGTACCGTCATTATCTTCCCACAGAAAAGAAGTTTACACCAATAAAGGCTTCATCCTTCACGCGGTGTCGCTCCATCAGGCTTTCGCCCATTGTGGAAGATTCCTCACTGCTGCCTCCCGTAGGAGTATGGACCGTGTCTCAGTTCCATTGTGGCTGGTCGATCTCTCAATCCAGCTATCCGTCATTGCCTTGGTGAGCCATTACCTCACCAACTAGCTGATAGAAAGCATGCCCCTTCCGAAGCGCCTTGCGGCTTTACCCTTGCGGGACTATGCGGTATTAACCTAACTTTCGATAGGGTATCCCTCACTTCGGAGTAGGTACAAACTCGTTACTCACCCGTCTGCCACTCAACTACCTATGACACACATTCGGCAAGTTCACTTGGGGAAGTTGGGCTTTGAGAAGCTTTGGTTCTTTGTGTGTGACTTGTAAAATCTGTGTCATAGATAGTTCCGTTCGACTTGCATGTGTTAGGCGCACCGCTAGCGTTCATCCTGAGCTATGATCAAACTCTTTAAAACGATAGCGTAATAGAGGTTCTTTTAAGGGAACCTTGTTTACGGCCTAAGTGTCTCTCTGGCTTACGCCACTTTTCTTGAGTCGGGAATCGACTATGAAAAGGATTCATATTCTTTTAAGGGAAGATGAATTTGGGTAAGAGACTCCTAGGACTTTTTTTAATTTTGTACTTGGTTGTATCTTTTATTCTCTCAAGAAGATTTTCATCTTCTTGTGTATGGGTTAAGGAGCAGTTGTTTCCGAGGCACCCCCGAAAAACGTGGTGAATTTATATAGCAAAAGCCGTTTGAGTCAAAAGATATTTTGAGAAAATGTAACTTTGTTCTTTTTAAAGAAAAAAGTTACATAATTTTTCGCTTCAAATAGAGGATTTCATAAAGAAAAGGTGGTGTGTAAAAAAAACAAAAATGAAACCTATTTGGAAGAATATATTTGACGGTGAACAATTAAATTGAACGAGCTCGTTTTGATACGTCCAAAATTAGCATATTATTTTTATATAACTTCTTTAAAATTTCCAAAATAAAAAAGACTCAGAACCAGTACTGGTTCTGAGTCTCCATATTTAGGTAAACTCTTGCGAATTTCCCATATTCCCAATCAATCAATAACAAGTCCATTTCACTATTTCACCAGCAAATAGGGGGACTACTGAGTTTTTGGCACCGCCTGAATCAATGCCATAACGGCTAAGATCCTCGGTCAAATTATGCCGTACATCACCGAAGCTATAGGATGCCGGGATGGTGTATTCCGGATTTTCATTCCGTTCCAAGGTAATTGTCCCTTCATTGAGAGGAAGTCCATAAAACTCAGCACCAAAACGACTGGCAAAATCTTCCAATCGATTGAGTGCAAAGACAGAATCAAAAGCCTGAGCATAAAGACCCAGAGCAATCGGAGCTGTAAAACACCCAGCGCAACCACAAGCAGCATGCTTTGTCCTAGTCTCGTGTGGCGCACTATCGGTTCCCAGGAAAAACTTGGAATTTCCGCTCGTGGCCGCATCAAGAATTGCCATTCGATGCCATTCCCGCTTGAGAATAGGCATGCAGTACAAATGAGGACGAATCCCCCCAGCCAACATATGTTCCCGATTGAGGAGCAGGTGCTGTGGAGTAATAGTAGCTGCCACCTGTGGACCTTGAGCTTTGACAAAAGCAACCGCCTGACCCGTAGTGATGTGCTCCAGAACGATTTTTAGTTCCGGGAAATCAGCCACCAGCTGAACCAATACTTCGTCAATAAATTTCTGCTCTCGGTCAAATGGATCACCAGTAGGAATTTCCCCATGCAAGAGCAAAGGAACTCCGAGCTCCTGCATGCGTTCCAAAATGGGATACACCTTTTTGATATCAGAAACCCCAGCGGCGGAATTGGTAGTTGCACCCGCTGGATAGTATTTCACAGCCTTCACAAATCCAGAATCTTTCGCGCGAGCGATTTCTTCGGGTTCTGTTTCGTCAGTGAGATACAGTGTCATCAGCGGCTCAAAATCACTCCCGGAAGGAAGTGCTTCGAGAATCCGATTGCGATAGGACAAAGCCGCCTCCACTGTCGTGATTGGCGGTTTTAGATTTGGCATAACCATCGCCCGTTTAAAATCTGACGAAAGCGTAGCAATAGCCCTGAGTGTATCACCGTCACGCAAGTGAAGATGAAAATCATCAGGGCGACGTATCGTAATGCTGGTAACTGGAACGATTTTATAAGTCATACATTTCTCCTTGATTATTTACACGAATTCAGACGCAATGTCCGAAAAGATTTTCGGGCCATACACAAAAAGTCCAGTTGCAACTTGCACAACGGAAGCACCAGCGAGGAGCATTTTTTTTGCCGCCAAGCCATTTTGTACTCCACCGACTCCCCAAACTTGAATGGTATCTGGAAGCACCTTTCTCCACTGACTCACCTGACCCAAAGCCATTGGTAAGATAGCAGAACCTGCACCTCCAGCCCAACCATTTTTGTCGGGTGTTTCAATAACCAACTTTCCTTCCGAGGTAAAATCCAAGGAATTCGGGATGGTATTCATCGAAACCACCGCATGAACCGGATATTGCGAGATAACTCCCGCAATATGCACAATATCTTGCGGATTCGTCATGGGCGAAACCTTCACTGTCAGAATAGTCTCTTTCATAGATGTTCCGATTTCTGAAAGAATCGCATGTACCATTTGTGGATCAAACGAAGCTATTGCCTTCCGCTTACCACCGTCTGCCACATTCGGACAACCCATATTTACTTCCACCCCATCAAACCCGATTTCAATTGCTACATGGGCGAGTATCCCATATTCCCACGGGGAGAAACCAGCAATACTCAGATAAATGGGTTTTTCGCGAACATGGGCCAACTTAACCATCTCGTGTCCATAGGACTTGAGATACTCAATGCCAAGATTTGGCATTCCAAGCGAGTTAAGTGAAAATTCCGACATGCCATTGAAGACATTGCCAGGATTTCCATCTCGAGGTAGAACCGTATAGGAACCGACAACAAGAAAACTCGCAGTGGAACGAGCAAGCTCTCTGACATCATCAACGGTTTTACACCAACCCGCAGCCGCACCAACTGGAAAATTGGAATCTACGCCATAAGGCATGATGGTCTCCTGAAAAGATTGATTGAGAATATTAATGAACACTTCAAGAAGAAACGAAAGGTCGTCCTATATGATAGCGGGAAACTTATAATTACTTTTCGTCAATTAACAAGTCTTTTTTATCTCAGATGATTCTTAAAAAAAGCTTTTCAAAACGATATACTTAGATACAATTTCTCATATGAAAACGCCGAATTGAAATTTCTCTGGAACACCAAACTAAAAGGGTCTCACCGACCCTTTTTTAATACCCAAATTTCTTTATCTATACTCTATGAAAGTTATCTTTGTTACTGGATGAGTGCTCTCTGGAATTGGCAAAGGAATTGTAGCCGCTTCCGTTGGAGCCATTCTTAAAGGCATGGGACATAGGGTATTCTGTCAGAAATTCGACGGATATCTCAATGTAGACCCTGGAACTATGAGTCCCTTTCAGCATGGAGAAGTCTTTGTTACGGAAGATGGAGCAGAAACCGATCTGGATCTGGGGCATTATGAAAGATTTCTAGACACCAACCTCAATAAACTATCTTCTTTTACTTCGTGAAAACTCTATGAAGAGATTTTGGAACGTGAACGCAAAGGTATATACCTCGGGGGAACGGTTCAAATAGTTCCTCACTTAACCGATTTGGTCAAAGAAAAAATTTATCTATGAGCAGAAACTTGAAAAAATGATATTTCGATTGTAGAAATTGGAGGAACTGTAGGAGATATGGAAAATGAATACCTCCTGGAATCAGCTCGCCAAATACAACAAGACCTCGGGCGAGAGAATGTTATTTTTCTCCACGTTACCTTGCTCCCATTTCTCGGGGCGAGTAAAGAGCTGAAAACCAAGCCAACGCAACATTCAGTTCGAACGCTTATGGGATATGGCATCTCACCTGACTTTCTTTTTATTCGTGCCGATGATCCTATTCCCTTTGATATTCTCGAAAAAACTGCTCGGGCTTGTGGCATACTTCCACATCGAGTATTCCCCGTACCAACAGCTGATTCTATTTATCGCGTACCCCTACAATTCGAAAATTTTGAGCTATCTCACAAAATTATAGAAGCACTTGGACTGGAAAAACGCCATTGTGATCTTTCCAAGTGGGAAAAACTCATGGAGAATATCCAAAATTCCAAAGAGGAACTCCACATTGCCATGGTTGGCAAATATAACGATCTGGAAGATGCTTATTTTTCTTTGAACGAAGGACTCCGAACCGCGGGCTATGCCAAATGAAAAAAAGTGAAGCTGGATTTTATCAATGCGACAGATATTGAGGAGCAAGGGATGGAACTCCTCACTCATGTAGATGGAATATGTATTCCTGGATGATTCGGAGATCGTGGCATCGAGGGGATGATTCTCGCCGCAAAATATGCTCGTGAAAATGCCATTCCCTATCTCGGTATCTGTCTTGGTTCGCAAATAATGGCTATTGAATTTGCCAGAAATGTACTTGGTATCACGGATGCGAATAGTGAGGAATTTTATCCAAACGGTACGCACAATATTATTCGCATCATGGAAACCCAGAAGGGAATTATGAAAAAAGGTGGAACCATGCGCCTTGGTACGTACGACTGTATTATTCAGAAAGGCACTCTTGCAGAACAGTTATATAGAACTATCAAGACTTCAGAGCGACATCGACATCGATTTGAATTTGATCCCGCTTACCGTGAACTCATGGAGAAAAAGGGCTTTGTAGTTTCTGCTACTTCGCCCGACGGACAGCTCGCCGAAATCGTAGAACTTCGGGATCATCCATTTATGATAGCCACGCAAGCTCATCCTGAATTCAAATCGAGACCTACCGCTCCACATCCATTGTTTCTTGGATTTATAGAGGCAATGAAATAAGAAAAACAGGGGGTCTTTCTCGAAAGATGTAGAGCCGTATAATTGGGATTTGTTTTCAAGTGAATCAAGAGATTATTCGAGTCACTTCAGCTCCACTAATTTCCTTTCTTTTTCAAAAGAGCTACCCCGGAAATATCGTACCAACTATTTCCCATGAATCCCACTTTCGAACTATCAGGTTCAATATATTTCGGATTTTTGTAAGAAAATCCTCACAGGAAAACCTTCATCTCATATTTTGAAGAGACCATAGAAAAGGAAAGATCCTCTTGATCAGCGGTAGCGTAGGGAGGTTGATTTTTATATTTTAAGTTAATCTTATTGGTGAAGTCGGTGAGTGCGAGGGTCTCTGAACCGCTAGAATCAATAATAATAAGAGTGTTGGAATCTGGATCAATCTGTACTAAAGGAAGTAAAGTGTTTATGATAGAGCCACTTCCGACTACTTCTGCTACGAAGTCATATCCTGTAACCATAAGTGGATAGGCTTCTTTTCGATTTTTCGCAGTGATATGAATATATTTACTAGCAACTTCATTTGCTTCATTTCGTCGAGTTACGTTCAACTCCGTTTTAATAGCATCCGAGGCTTCCCAAGAAGAAAGCTTTGAAGCACGTGAGCGCTTTGGTATCGTTTGATCCAGTGTCAGTTTTTTGTTCTCTGCATCCTCCAGTACTTTGGTAAAAAGTGGACGTAGTCTGGCGCAGTCACGGTAGTCACAAATGTACTCAATCTCCGAAACGATAGAATTTTCAAGTTCCGCATCGATAGCAGTCATGAGGCGAACGGGCTTACCGTCCTGCATCATCCCTGCTTGTGCCATATCGCGCATAAATCGATCGTACTGCCGTTCGAGCGGAAGTGAGAATACTGACCAAGGACCAAAAGAAATGAGAATGGCGAAAAGTGCGAGCGATGCCGGAAGGAAGCTAAGTAACTTTCTTTTACTGATAGCAAAGTAGAGTGAAATTACCGTAAGCCATACTCCGAAGATAACTACAAAATATCGATTCATCGTGATATCATATTGTGCTATACGGAGATAGATTGCATAGAAAAGCATAAGTATCTGAGGAAGTACAATGAAAGGGAAAAACTTTCGAAGTGTCGGAATTGCTCGACTTCCATTTTCGTAGGACTTTGCGAATGTATATACGAGATAACCAAAGGAAGAAAATCCTATGACCATCCAGCTTATGATACCCTCTGGCCAATCGCGAAAGTTGATAATAACTCGAATACTGTATGCGTAGAGTATCACGAAATACACTAGAATTGCTGGAACTCCAACAAAACGTACCAAGAAGGAGAAAAAACGGTTGGTCTCGTAATCATCACTTGGTACTTTTGATACTTCTGGAAAGTGGATCAGTGCGTAGTATGGAGCAATGAGCGCAACAGAAAGGGTCATCCATGTCATGAAAATCTTCTCCGTATGGAAAATACTATCAAGCTTAAAAAGGGTGACTACAGACCCAATGGCGATAGCCCCGAGTGCAAATGCGGATCATCCCACAATGATAGCCATCAGCTTGGTCCATGCGACCCGAGTAAAGTAGTTCGAATAACTGATAGAAAACTGCTCCTGTGCTTTGGGGTTCTTTGTTTTTACCATGATTTCGCCAAGGTATGGCGCAACAAAAATGATGGACATGAATCCCACGAGGTGGAGCAAAAAGACGGTTATTCCTTCCAAACTTTCTGTGCCAAGGTGATTATTTACGAAAAAGAATCCTATACCATAAACGATAGGAAAGGCAGTGAGCAAGAGCGGAAGTATTCCATTTTTCTTACCCTTTCTCATTTCCAACGATTCTCGAAAAAGTGTGGTTCCCGTCGCGAGAAAAAACGTGATAATGAGGGTGAGAATAGTTCGTAGCGCCCACTCGTCGTTCGGTTCGGCAAATATGGAAAAGATACAGAAAATCGCGAGTGCCGTAGCTATGAGGGTTTCGAGAGGGAAGCGGCGGAGTTTGCGAAAAGAATCGGTGATATCTTCGAGGCTGAAGGTGATCATGTTTGGGGGTGATTATAAAGAATCTCGTTCATTATAGTCAAAGATGAGATGCTTCAAGAATTTCTTCTTGGGTGGGGTGGAAATATAGAGAGAAGGCACTACAATTAATTGACTCAATAAAAGGTGTTAGTTTATCAAAAAAACTAACACCTTTTATTTCTTAATTCTGATTTGGTGGGCCCACCTGGACTTGAACCAGGGACCAATCGGTTATGAGCCGACTGCTCTAACCACTGAGCTATGGGCCCGCTAATAGTAGCGCGCTAAGTATACAGAAAGCCTTCAGAGGTCAAGCGCAATATGGAATTTCCATTTTTATATTCCACATCCTATCACGAGCTCATGAAAATTTCTTTGCTCATTACGAAAAAATCCCCTTTCGGGGACTTGATTTTTTACTGGCGGTGAGTGAGAGATTCGAACTCTCGCGGCATCTTGCGACACCCTACAGGTTTAGCAAACCCGCCTCTTCAGCCACTTGAGTAACTCACCGAGCGGGGGCATTGTGGCAAAAAACGCTCATAAGTCAAAGTTTTTTCACCCTTCTTTGATTATTCGAATCGTATTCGAATATCTAATAACTCTGGCACATTCCCCGTTCGAACGGGTGGCCCCCAAGTTCCCCAGCCAGAAGAAACATAGAATTCTGTATTATTAATTTTCTTACCTCCCCAGCTAATTTTAAACGCCAGTCGAGTCATAATACTAAATGGCCAGAGTTGTCCATGGTGGGTATGTCCCGAAAGTTGCAGTGCTACTCGTCCGTCATTTGCGGTCTCCATGATAGCCGCTGGTTGATGATCCAAAAGGATGATGGGTAAATTTTTGGGGATAGAAGAAAGGAGCGTATGTAATGTGGCTCGTTTAGCTCAAGAAAACATTGGTGCACTTATATCTTCACGTCCAACGAGTACAAAAGCTTCATCCAAAACGACAAATTGGTCTCGAAGCATCGTCACCCCATGCTCCATCAAATAGGCATCAGCTCGCTCAACCCCTCCCATATGTTCATGATTTCCATTGATACAGAAAACTCCAAGTGGGGCATGAAGTTTTTTGATAGATGAACCGATATCTTGTCGTATTACTGGCTCGATATCTTCATCGATGGTATCTCCCACAAAAAATATAGCATCGGGCTTCAATAGATTGACGTCTCGGACAAATTTTCCAAATCGTTTTTTTCCAATCATAGTTCCCAGATGAACATCAGATGCTGCTACGATATGAAAATCACCTCACTTACCTGATCATTTCGGGAATATATATTCTAATTTTCTAATAATAGGATGGTGAGCGTTGTGCCAACCATAGGCAGAAAGGAGAAAGCTTATGATTCCGATTGCAGTACCAATTACTAGATGATAGGTTTCATGAAATACAAACAAATCAACCGAGGTATTTCGAGTAACAAAAAGAACTCCATATATCAAAAGTAACTGCAAGGTGAGGTAGTTCAACATGGCAAGCCAAAAAGCTCATACCCAAAGCAAAAAAGATACGATTTTCTTTTTGTAATACCGCTCCAATACACGAGCCACCACAAACATAGGTGCGAGTATCCAAAATACCGTAGAGTATATATTCTGTAGCAAAGGATACTGACTCAATGTTGGTAAACCATAGCTATATACCTGCCAATTCACCAAGAATAAAAAAGCAAGAAATACCGAATAGAAGACGAAGTATTTATATTTTGACATGCCCCGCATTGTAACGAGGAACGGTTTTGGTTCAAATCGACAAAAAAAATACTTTTTTGCCACAAAAAAATCCCCTTTTACGGGGAGTTCTATGTTGTAATGGCGGAGGGACAGAGATTCGAACTCTGGGTACCTTGCGGCACGGCA
Source organism: Candidatus Altimarinota bacterium (assembly GCA_028687815.1). Taxonomy (GTDB): domain Bacteria; phylum Patescibacteriota; class Gracilibacteria; order BD1-5; family UBA2023; genus CAIVSN01. The sequence continues at coordinate 21,527 of JAQTZK010000006.1, forward strand.
GTTTTCAAGACTGCTGCAATCAACCACTCTGCCATCCCTCCAGGAGTTAAGAAAAAAGAACATTTTTTCAAAACAGAGCCCGCGTATAGTATAAAAGACTTTCAACTTGTCAAACAAACTTCTTGGCAAAGATAAAAATTCTGGTTACACTACCAACATGAACCCAATTTTATACCGAACCGCTTTTGTCGTTCTTACGAGTAGTATGGCTATGCTGGTACTCTTTTGATGTAAAGCAGAGACAAACACTGACCCATCAAAATGAATCAATTCCACTCAAAGTAATTCTGGAATATTAACTCCAGAATATGATGAGATAGGAAATACTCATGGTCTTTCTGAACTTGATATGGCCAGGAGACGTGTAGCCCTTCGCTCAGTTATTCGTAAATGAGATTATTATCATGCTCGTAATGATGCGGTTCAGGCTGTTGAATACTACGAAAAAGCTTTTGACCAAATTAAAGATGATCCAAAAATTGCCCTCCGGCTTGCCAATGCTTATTTGGAAGTAAAAAGTTTTAGGAAAGCTGCTGATATTTTTGTTAAGTTCAACTTATCCAACTTTGATGAACCCTCCAAACTTAAGGTTATTGCTTCTATTATGCTCGATAATAATCGTGATGATAAAAAAGAGGCAATTCACCAACTTGGACTTACCGATGGAACCAAAGCCTATCTCGATATCATCGATGACTGTACCAAAAATCCAAATGAATGCGTACGCTATATTCAAGATAGCACTTCTCCGGATTATCAAATTCAGGCACTTCGTGAAACTATTCAAAGAGCCAAAGGGACCTCTGACGATGAATTATATATTAGAACACTTCTCATTGGAAAACTCTTTGAACAAAAAGCCTACTTAGCGGTTCAAAAAATAGGATTGAGTAT
>JAQTZK010000007.1 GCA_028687815.1 Candidatus Altimarinota bacterium
ATCCTTGGTTCCAGATAGTTCCTCAGGAGTAGGTAACTGCAAAGGAGTTGTCTGGGGTAGGATAGGATCCTACGGTGACTATAGATACGTCAAGGGACTTAGATAGGTTTGCAACATCAGATATACGAGCTGAGTCACGAGCTTTGGAGGAGTATCCTCAGATAGAGAGGAATCCGATGGTTCCGAGGATGGCGAGGATCGTAATGACTACGATAAGCTCGATGAGGGTGAAGCCAAAGGTGTATTTGTTCTTTGGTTGTTCGGAAGGCCTTGGTGTTTTTTGTATATTCATACAAAGAGTGGAAATAATGTGTTACTTAAAGTGAGTAACTTGTGGGAAAGTGTAGCAGATAATGGGTGGGGGGCAAGTTGACAATAGGAAAGATTGGTTCGTGAGGGAGAGTAAGGTATAAAAAAACTCCCCGTATCGATTTCTCGATACGGGGAGTTTTTAGTATTTCCTAATGAACCAATACCAAAACAACTGGTTCCTTTCCAATTTCTTCAAAAATAAAATCTTGAACTTTTTTTGCAGCGTAGGCCTTGAAATCTCCCACCCCAGAAAATCGCTGAATCTCATTTTTGAGCGTAACTTGGAGGAATTCATAAATCCGCTCTTCTAGACCTGGAAAATTATCCAACTGTGCCATTCCGGCAAGATCAAGCTTGAAAAGATATTCTCCTGGCTTTTTTGCAATAGAAACCGCAACTACTCCATTTTGTCTGAGTTGTTCTCGGTCATGTATTTCTTTTTCTGTGGTCATTCCAACGGTATATCCATCAACGGTGAGGAGTCGATGCGAAACAAACATGTCAGTGATTCGGAAATCATCTTTGGTAAATTCGATGATTTGACCATTTCGAGAAATAATAACTCGATCCTTGGTATATCCAACTTCATACGCATTCTTTGCATTTCCATAAATCATGTGCGGATATCCGTAGATAGGCATGTAGACTTCTGGTCGAATAAGCGAAATCATTTTCTTGGTATCTTCCGCTCGTGCATGACCTCCAGCATGGATTTCTGATTCTTTGTATTGATAAATACGAGGGCCTTGCGCCATAATAATATCAAACAATCCTTGAACATTTCGCTCATTTCCAGGAATAACAGAGCTTGAGAAAACCACTGTGTCAGAAGGGCGAAGTGCGGTATCTTTGGATTCTCCTGTGGCAATACGCATCAGGGCAGCATATCGCTCTCCTTGTGCCCCCGTACAACAGATAGTTACTTTATTGTCAGGGAGTCGATTGGCTTCTTCCATAGAAATGATCGTCCCTGGTTTTGGTTTAGCGTACCCAAGTTTGAAGGCAATATCCATATAATTGTTCATTCCTCGTCCAAGAAGTACAATCTTTCGGTCAAATTTTTCTGCCGTAGCAATAATCAGCATCACTCGATCGATAATCGAGCTAAATGTTGCGGTAATAATACGGTTTTCTGATTTCTTAAAAATTTCTTCAATAGAACCGATAACGTCAGATTCAGAAATACTCGATCCCGGAAGGTGAGCATTCGTAGAGTCAGAAAGCAAGGCTCGAACCCCTCGATTTCCAATGCTCTCTAGGAGATTGAAGTCGGTACTTGGTCGATATGGAAGTGGATTAGCATCAAATTTCCAGTCACCTGTATGAACAAATCGTCCAACTGGAGTCTCAATCAACATTCCCACTGAGTCAGGAATAGAATGATCTACCGTAAATGGCATAATCTGGAAGTGAGTTCCGAGGGAAAATGACGCATTTCGGGTAATTCGTTCGAGATTGGTCATAGGTTCTCCATTTTCTCCTTGCTTCATGGCAATGAGCTCGTACGCCATAGAAGTAGCATACATAGGAATATTACGTCCGAGTTGTTTCACCGCAAAAGGAATAGCTCCGATATGATCGATATGTCCATGGGTAATCACGATTCCAACTACATTTTTTCCTTTAAGGTAAGCAAGATCGGGAATACTTCCATTCACTCCATGTTGATATTGGTCAGCAAATTGGATACCCATATCAATAATGAGCACTTCTCCATTGTACTCAAAAGCAGTACAGTTGAGTCCTACTTGTTCTACTCCTCCCAGTGGGATAATGCGGAGTACATCTTGTGGGGTTGGGGTTGGTTTCAGTTCTTCCTGTCCCAAGAATGTTTTAAGGGCCATCGCAGGCGTAACAAACGGGAATGAACGTTTGTTTTTGAACTTGGGGATAGAAACAAAGCTCGCACCTGGTTCATATTTTTTTCCACCAGCCTCTGATCGACGATCAGTTTTGGCATAATAGCCGGATTTTTTTGGAGCAGAAGTAGGTCTTGGTTTTGGTATTGGATTTCCTTCCAGTGATTCGTTTGTCATATATAAGTGTGTAAAATTTGTGTAATTATAAGGTGTGAATAAGGAGCATAACGCAAGGGATACGTCCAAGAAGTTCTTTGAGTAGCTTTTCTATGTCTTGTTTGAGGAGTCGATTGAGGTCTTTGATTTCGATATCTGGAATATCTTGAATCGCGATTTCATAAAATTCTCGTGCGGCAGTGACAATCTGAGCATGGAGCGCTTTGCCATTTTGTGGGAGCATGAGACCGCGACTTTCGAGATGTACCGTAGAAAGTAAAGCTCGACTGTCCGTATCACAGATATACGTGACCACTAAAACTCCCTGCTCCTGCATCAAAGCTCGAAGCTCTGCAACATGAGGAGGAAGCTTAGCATATCCTACTGGGGATTTATTTGGACCTCGGTTCCGATTGGCTGGTTTTTTTTGAAAACCTGGTCGACCAGTAGGTTGATTTCGGGTTGGTGGAGCACCAAAAACATCTGAATATTCAGACGAATTGCGGTTAGGATTTTGACCAAATCAAGGTCGATGAGTATTCATACAAAACAAACGTTCAGCTTTTTTCTCTCATTCAAAAAATGAATCGAAAGCAAGCGTCTTACAAAAAATAATAGAGCTAAGCTCATGTATATCATTCAAACTTTGAGGAGGAAAATCAAAGCTTCTGTGCTATAAAGGAACGGACTGATTATAGTGTTTATTTAATATAAAACAAATATTTATTGAGGGCAATTGGGATTTTTGTGGTATCCCAATTATACACAGGAATAGGATCTAGCTCAAAACCAGTACCAATAAATTCCTGTTTCGGGAATACATATTTTTTGAAGAAATTGTACTTATTTTGGAGCACTACACTCGACTTCGCACGTTTGGCAAAATCATTGTTATGAAACAAATAGTAATTGAAAGATTCTCCAAAATCTTCATATTTGTTGGTCATAGCATAACCACTGACAAAATCTTTGAGCCCCATTTTTGGTTTTTTGGTAGAAACATCCAGCCAAGAGATATCATAATATTTGTCGCTATCATCCGAACTAAATCTCCCCGGTTTGAGATACTGGATATCTACCACATGTCCGAGTTCATGTGCAAAAACTTTAAAACTTTCGGAAGGAGTAGCGAGTGGCACTACCAGACTAATCATTTCCGTAGTCATTCTTCCACGAGGTTCTGTGCGATCATCAACCAGCTCCAGAGTAATCGGGGTTACTTTGGATTCAAATTTTGGACTCGCGAGCAGGGCTTTGTAGTTGGCAATTAAAACTCTAGCTGGAGTGGTTGAGGTAAGTACTTTCATGACAATTTTCTCTGGTGCACTGGCAAGCGATTCAGAAGAATCAATCGTTTTGCTGGAAGATGACTCTTGTAGAATATGAGGAGTGTCAGATATTTCTGGGGAGGTAATTTCCACAACTGGAGCTTTTGCTATTCTTTGAGTATTTGGGGTTCGTACTATAACAACTGGTGCTGGTTTCGCTTCTATGTGTGATTCTTCTATATGAACTCCTTGCGTGGTAATTTCTCCTTTTGAAAGATTCATCCACGAAAACATGAGGATGAATGAAATACAAAAATAGAATCCGAAAAGTACTGGCGATTTCATTACGAAGATGCGGTGTAGAAAAGCTTGATAATAGCATTTACCAGCGGAAAAGAAATCAACATCATAAGAAATCCAATAATTCCAAATTTGAGAGAACCTTTGGCTTTTTTAATCTTTTCATCATCTCCTGCAGCTATAGTATACAAAATAGCCGCGTACACGATAGCCCCCACTGCCAGCAAAGATCCAGCTAGAATGATTTGATTAGCTAGAGCTATTACTCTTTCACGAGCGCCTCCATTGATTTTGAAATCTTTTGAATCCGTATTATCTGTCGTAATAACACCAGTTGGTCGACAAGGTCGTAGCATATCACCTATAGAGGTAGATGAATTTGTAAGGTCATCTTCGTTCACAGAACAGGGAGCTGATGGAGGGGTATCTGGTGGTTCAGTTGGCTCTTCACCTCCTTCAGCAAATACTATACTTCAACTACACAATAATACCGCCATATAACCCAACATCACCTTTGAAATAAATTTTTTCATATTTTTAAAAAGAAAAACCAGAAACAATACGAACTACCACGTAAGCAAGTGGTGCTATAACCAATCCAACAGCCACATAAACAAACGCAATCCAAGCTTTTTTAAATTCTCCAGGATCTCCTTTGGCGGTAAATAACTTGAATCCAATGAAAATCATAGAACCAATAGCAACTACTGCATAGGCTCCAAGGAGGTATACTTGAATGGTTTTTAAAAAATTACCTTGAATACTTACATTCTCATCTGCTTCTGCACTATTTTCTCAACCAGAAACATATAAGTCATCCTGTAAATTCGCATAGACAGGTGAAATAGATACAAATGTACTTCCAAAAAAAACAAAAAGAGAAAGGAGTGAAAGAATATATTTCATGCTTAATTAAGTTTAAGTGAATTCACGGCATCAATAATAGCATAGGCAGCTCCACTGAGTACTATTCCAATAAGAGCATATTGAATAATCCCCTTTGCGCCCTTTACTTTACTCTCATCGCCATACGAAAGCATCATGAGAATACCCCCATAGGTAATAGCCATGACAGCAAAAATTCCAGCAAACATGATTGCCTGTTTGATGATTTTGGCGATACTAATCGGGGTATCATCGGCTGTTCTCTCAAAAGGCAATCCAATCTTGTCTGGAGCTGGCAATGCGGCTGCTTGTGCAAGGTCAAAACATGTACCTACTGCGAGCAAGAGCATACACCAAACCGCGACTTTTTTCAGAGAAAGAAATGAATTTAGGTTCATATAATCCAGGTTACAAATTGAATGATTCCGTACGAGAGCAGCGCAATACAGATAGCAATAATATTGTAGGTGATAATAATTTTTCCTTTATTGGCTTTTTCACTATCTCCACCACTTATAGCCATGTAGAATCCACCGATGACTATAGAGAGCACCGCTCCAGTACTTACGACAATTAAGAGGATATTAGCTACCTTATTGAGAAATGTTTTAATATTACCAGTACCAGCATTGTACTGAGTCGTAGTTGGGGATATGGAGTTTGGATTGAATTTGAAAGTATCTTTAGTGAGCTCTGATCCAGCTGAAGGAGTAGCATTTGCTGCGGCTTGTGCAGCTACAGCTGCATCATAGTCTCCTGGACATCCGAATTCTGTATCACAAGCTTCTTCTCCACCTTCTGCATAGACCGCGCCACTAGGAATTCCTACCAAAAAAAGGGGTATCAAATACACCCCCGAAAACACCTTTCTGAAAAAGTTCTTGCTCATGTGACGAATTCTATCCTATATGAAGAAAAACTCAAAAATATTGCAATCGCTTTTCCTTGGGTATACTTTCAGAGCATTATTAATTCTTGCAAGTATGCGGATATTTCTTTCTATTTTCTTCAACGGACTGATTCTCTACGGAATGAGTTACTTACTCCCAGAAATCGTAGCTACAGGGGGCATTAAGCTATACTTCGTTGCTGGAGTAGTTCTTGGGCTCCTCAATACCTTTATTAAGCCAATACTCAAAATTTTAGGTTTTCCTTTTGTAATTATTACTTTTGGACTTTTTACGTTGGTAATCAACGGAGTTATTCTTGGTTTACTTCAAAAAATCATTGAAATATTGAACATAGTTGGTGTGACCTATAGTTTTGGTGGATGGGTCAACTTTGCAATTGCGGTTGTTATTTTTAGTATTTTTAATACACTCTACGGCACTTTTTTCAAACACTAATATGACTGCTGTTATTACTTGGATTCTCGTTGCCATTAGCGCGATACTTTGCTTACTCATAGTCCTTCAGGCGAAGGGCAATGGACTTTCTCTTGCTCCTGGATCTGGAGATTTTGGAAAATTCGAAAAACGAGGACCAGAAAAGATTCTTCACATTATTACCACAGTTTTTGTGATTGGTTTTGTAGTTTGTGCCACACTTCTGTTTTTCTTGGCAGCCTAATCTTGGGCATTTTACCACAATTCTATGGAACTTTTTTCTCGAATTAAAAAATACCTATTTTTGCTTGCCTTCGTGATTTCCGTGACCCTCGGGATTCATATTATTATAGTATATCTATACGACGAAGCAGAAATGGTAGCAGAGCGTGGTGGAACCTTTAGTATTGGTGCGACCGGACTATCTCCAAGTCTCAATCCAACTCAGTATTCTCTTGATACTCTAAACGATTTTATTTTGCGCTTTCTCTATCGTGGACTCCTGAGATATAATCCAGAGACTAAAGTAATGGAAGGGGATCTAGCTAACTGTGATATTTCCAAGAATCTTGGAGAAATTCGATGTTACTTCAAAGCTGGAGCAACATGGAGTGATGGAACCAGAGTTACCATAGAAGATGCACTCGCAACGTATTCTCTCCTCGCAGAAACTGACGTAAATAAAAAACTTCAGTCGGCACTTTCCAAGTTTGCCATTACTCGTGAGGATAATACTTTAGTATTTCGTTCTACCAATTCTTCCATAGAAACACTTCAACTTCTTACTATTCCTGTCATTAAAAAATCAGTAAGTGAACGAATACGAAATGAAGGAAAATTTCAGGAAGAAGCTTATGGCTGAGTATATAAGCTCGATAAACGCGAAACTGACGGGGCACGTATGAGTGAAAACATTATCCTCGTATCCAACGATACTCTATCCAAAAATGAGTGATACTCTCGAATTGTACTCAAAGTATACGGAGATAAAGATACTCTTATAGGTCAAAAAGATAGTCTAAATCTCGTATTTCCTGGATACTACCAAGTGGCAGATTTAGGTAACCGATTTACGAGGACCAAAATACTTACCCCTGATTTTGTTGGTGCTTTTCTCAATAGCGAACAACTTAATCCAGAACGAAGAAAGGTAATTTCCAGTATTATCGACGAAATTATAGCCAATTCAGAGCACAAACTCCAGTCTATAAAAAATCCTTTCTTTACCGATAGTACGATTGTAAGTTCTATCGGATCTAATCTATCTGCAGAACTTACTAAAGTTGGGTATCTCAGAAAAAAAGATATCCCAAGAACGGGGAGTGAAGTCACACAAACTGGAATTACCATAGTAAAAACCCCCACCACTCCTCTTGAACCAAAACCAGCTGTAACTGAGGCTATAAAACCTTCAAAGGTTACAAAAAATACGCTCGTATATATTGATACACCAAGTAAAGACTCACTTATATCTGTTGGCTATCAAAGTGAAATACAAATTGCCGGAAAGGTTCCCAAAGGTGTTACTGCGGTTTATGTAAACGGCTACCAACTCAAGGGATATACAGAAGGGCAATCTCGGTTTCTCTACCGAGCCCGTGTTGAAATCGGCAATCTAAAGAAAGGCTCCAACACCTATGCTCTTGCCTTTGAAAGAAATGGAAGGAGGGTAACGGAAGAAAGTATCGTCATTCATAATGGTGATGGTTTTGTTGTACCTGTGGAAGCAGAATCACAAGAAACACCAGTAACAAGTACTGCTTCAGGCACTACGGAATCATGAGTAACACGTTCATCCAATCTTGTTTCCAGTGGCTGATCAACATGAACTTTATCTCTCGTTGGTAGTGGAACAGAAAAAGTAATGAATAGTACGGGAAGTACCCTCGCAGAATACATGAATCCAACCGCATCTTCGGGATCATCCTCGACCGGATCTTCTGCTACTAGTACCACAACTACTACCTGAACTACGCGGGTTGCCCCTGAAGTTGCTGTAGTTGATGATGGGAAGCTCTATTTCAAAAATGGAAATCCCGTCAAACTCATTGTTCGCTCACTGAGTCCAAAAACAGAAATTTCTGATATTTCCAAAGAAATCGTCGCTGGACTCGAAAAAGTTGGATTTACGGTACAATTTGAAGAAGTAGAAAGCTCTTCTAGCTCTCTTGGGGCAGTAAAAGATTATGATTCCAAGAAATACGATATCTTTATCACGGGGGTAAATCTTGGATATATTGGAACCTACATTATGCCATATTTTCACTCTGGACAAGTACAAAATGGTTTCAATTTCTCTCTTATTCGAAACCCCGCACTCGACATTCTCCTTGAAGAACTCAAAACCAAAGATCTGACTATTGAGGGGAGAACTCGACAATTTGAAAAAATCAATGATATCCTAAGAAAAGAGTCTGTACTCGTACCTATTGGAACGAGTCCACTTATATCTTTTATTGATAAAAATATACGTGATTTCAAGATGCCCACCTTTCTTCCATCGGCGGTATTTATTGATGGTGCCATTCTCCAGTCATATATTAACAAAACCTATATAGTTCAGTTAGATAAAAAATCTATATGAGGGTTTTTTACTTGGTGTAAAACTCGACTTATTTCCCTTCCGTAAATGAAAGAAGATATAGTCATCCCCGCATGGGAAGTAGCGAGTCAAAGTTCTGGTATAAAAATTTTTAATTTTATACCATCGCTTCTTGCCACTATTTATCTTTCCTTAATTTTACTGTATCAAGTAGCGTGGACCTACATCAATATCTTCAACCTTAAGGACGAATTTTTCAGTGTTATTATTAACTTCGTACATACTTCATACTTTGGAGAAGTAGTGGTAGGTTTTATCGTATTTTTCCTCCTGTATATAGTGGTTTCTCCTATTGCAGAAGGTGGAGTTGTTTCTCTGATTGATGCAGAGTGTCGAGGTGCTGATGATCGAGAAAAAAGTCTCAACTATGGACTTGGTCGAGGTTTCAAGTATTTCTTACCAGTATTTGAAGCTAATAATATTACTTCTCTCTTTAAGCTGCTTTCGATTATAACGTTTACTATTTTTCTGATTCGATTGCTGGGGGTTCAGTATCTTGGGTTTATATTCACTGCTATGGGATTTTACTTCCTCCTCGCCGTGCTCATAAATATTTTCCTAGCCTACACCAAGTTTTTTATCGTACTTGAACAAAAGAAGGCATTTGATGCTATTGTTGCTTCTTCTACTATGGCACTTGATAATTTAGGAATTACTTTCAAATTATATCTGACTCTGATTCTGGTGTATGTACGTACTCTGCTCACGGTACTCTTTTTTATACTCTTACCGTTTCTCATTTCTGCGATTTTTACATTTATTACGATTTCTAGTATTAAATTTATATTCTTAGGATTACTCGGGGTTATTATATTGGTATTTCTGATATTTGTAAGTCACCTCAATAGTGTACTAGAAATTTTTGTAGAAACCCTTTGGTATAGAGCGTATATGGATAACAAGAGCAAGGCGAAGCCTCATGCTACATCCGATCATGATCATCACCATGAGACAGAATGACACGGTGGACACGATGATCATGGGCATGGGCATGGCGACCATCATTAAAAGAACGATTTTACACTTAGAAGACCCTACGGAATCCCAGAACCTCTGAAAAACGATGAAATTCGAAGTTCATTTTGAGCACCAAAGTGAGTCGTGGCAGCGCCACGATGAACGAGGAGCGGAAAAATGAACAAGAAGTTCGCATTTTGCTGAAGTCCCCCTAAAGAATTACATCACTAAAATCATCGGTTATTCCATCCTTAAGATACTCATGAATTCCATTTCGAGTCGCGAGTAATCCTAGACAGGCGGCCATTTGTCGCTTGGGAGAAATATTCCCTCCGATCATTTGAGAAATATCTTGATAGGTAAGAGTTAACACTTCTTCCATTCGCATCCCGAGAATGGACTCTCCAAAAATAGCTGCTGCTGCCGTAGTGACGATGGCGGTATCACCTTCAAAGGCAAAATCAGCAATCGTACCTTCTTTGATGATGAGATAGACCGTTATGCTATCTCCACAGCTTCGATTTTTCTCACTGTAGGAAAAAGTGGGATTCAAAATAATTCCCTTATTGGGAGGGTTTTTAGCATATTCCAGAATCAAGGCAGAAGCATCCGCATTCATATTTTTCCTAAATTAGAGTATCGAGAACTTCAAAAAATCGCTTCACATCAGATTTGGTCGTATAGAGAGAAAAACTCATTCGCACCGTTCCGTGGATACCGAGACTTCTATGAAATGGTTCCGTACAATGGTGCCCCGCTCGGACACAAATCTGCTTGTCTGCAAGTCCATCAGCAATGTCATTCGGATGTTTATCAGCTACCACAAAAGAAAATACTCAAGCTCGAGGTTTCCCTAAGCTAGTTACCGCAACATCTGGTCAAATGAGTCGAATTTTGGGAGATCGTTTGGCAAATTCTGTCAGAGCGAATCAAACAAGTTCTTGCTCCATTTCCATAATAGTCGTATAACCTCCAATAGATTCAAAATACTGGAACGCAGAAAGGAGCGAGATAGCACCCGTAAGATTTGGAGTTCCTGGCTCAAAACGAAATGGAAGTCCTGCCACTTCAAATGCGTCCGTATGAACAAAATTGATAGCTCCTCCTCATCAGATAGATGGAACGAGCGATTTGAGCAGTTCTCGTTTTCCATAGAGTACACCTATTCCAGTATCTGCCCACACTTTGTGACCCGTAAAAATAGCAAAATCGAGCTCCAGTTTGGTGACATCAAGTGGAGCATGAGCTACGAGCTGACTCGCGTCCATGACACGGTATGGGAGCCTCCCCCAGTCTGATTTCCAATTTGTGTTTAGTAGAAAGTTCACCGTTTCAAAATCTATTCCTACTCCCGTTACATTGGAACATCCCGTAAAAGAAATCACTTTAGTATTTGGTGTAAGTTTTGCGATAAAATCTTCTCTATCTAACTCAAAATGGGCATTCACCGCGACAAATTCTACCTCAATACCATGGGTTTCTTTGAGCATCATCCAAGGAACTATATTTGCATGATGTTCCACAATAGAAAGGAGTACTCGATCGCCAGATTTGAGCCATCCACTTCGAGCCATCGAGTTCACAAGGAGATTGAAGGCACCGGTAGCATTGTTCGAATATACGATATCATAATGACTACTCGCACCTATCCATCGTGCCATAGCTACTTTTGATTCTCGATACAGGAGCTCGGAGCGCTCAGAAAGCTCATAGGCACCTCGATGAATATTTGCATACGATGTACGTTGATATTCTGCCATGGCATCGATGACCTTGGCAGGTTTTTGTGCCGAACTCGCACTATCCAAAAACACCAACTCAGGGTGGACTGAAAAAATCGGAAAATCTGATCGAAAAGATTTCATAAATTAGATTCCTAGGGTTTTAAAAATCTGTTTCTCTAAAAATTTGAGGGTGGTTTCATGAAGTCCAGCATAGGTACTGGAAATACGTGAAGAAAGGTACATTTTTTGAGCCTGATTGAGCGAAATACCACGAGATGCCAGGTAGACTAGTATATCACCCGAAAGTCGCTCCATAGTAGCCGAATGACTCGCCTTTCCATCTTCTGAAGCTACTTTGAGCTCAGGAATACCACGAACTTTTCCGGTCGTCCCGAGCATAAGGGCTGATTCATGGATATCGACATCATAATCAACACTCTTCGGCTCAACATTTGCTGATATTTTGGCTGATACTTGAGCTCCTTCTGCTACGAGAATGAGTGAATTATGGTGATATCTATTATTAATTCATGATACCTCTCCCAGACTCGTATACGATTGCGTCGTAGAAGCACCTCAGACAACAACGGAGCGAAGTTCCGCTCGACTATTCAGGTCTCACATTCGAAGTATGATTTCACTTGATTCGGAAAGTTCGAGTGAATAAATTCGTACCTCTCCCGTAACCGTAATTTCGGTGGTTCCCTTTCCATACACGAAATAATCACCTTGATTGAGCGTATGTGAAGTACCAGCTTCGAGAAGCGATATACTTAGAAATTCTTTGGGAGTTTTGGTAGGATCCCCAGCAAAACGGAAGCTCGAACCACAACCACATCGTCCGGTTACTTGTTTGGAAGTGAAAATCCACTTACTTCCCACTTGCGTCAATCGAGCACCTTCGAGTTTTTCTGATTCACTCGCAAGACAAGCAATGATGAGTTCTGGAGTTTCAAATCGAGTAACCAGTACATCGGTTGGCACTTCCGTCAATACTTCAATCTTCGTCCCCTCACACCCCTTCTTGATCAAATGCACAAAAACCTCGCGAACTCCCAGTTCTCGGAATTTTTCTATCGAAATTTTGTCCAGCGTTATCATGGCTATTTGATTAAAAAAGTCTTGTCTATTCGAGTTCCATGCCAATAAGTATATTCATCTCGACCGCATATTCGAGGGGTAACTCACTCACAATAGGCGCGAGAAATCCATTGACGATCATCTGTTTTGCTTTGGTTTCATCAAGTCCACGACTTTTGAGATACGCGAGCGTCGCTTCTGAAATTTTCCCCACCGAAGCTTCTTGAGCTACGAGTGCATCAGGCGTACCTACACGAATATCTGGAATAGTATCAGATCGAGAAATTCCATCCAAAAGAAGTCCATCACACGTCACCTGAGAAACCGCTCATTTAGCACTTGGAAGAATATTCACGAGGCCACGATAATTCGCAACACCACCAGCTTTGGAGAGTGACTTAGAAATTACTTCTGAAGTGGTTCGTGCACCGATATGAATCACTTTCGCTCCCGTATCAGCGACTTGTCCTGCATTCGCAAAAGCAACCCCGATATGACGTGCCTTGGAGTCATCTCCTTTGAGTACTGAACACGGGTAGAGCATCGTGACTCCTGATCCAAGATTTCCTCCAATCCACTCAATAAATCCCTGCTCCTCGACGATGGCGCGCTTGGTATTGAGATTGTAGGTATCAATCGACCAGTTTTCGACGGAGCTATATCGCATCTTGGCGGATTTGCCGACATATACTTCTACACAGCCCGCATGGAGACTCGAAGTCCCGTGTTTTGGAGCCGAACACCCCTCAATATAGTGAGCCTCTGCCTCATCTTCGATAATAATAATCGTATGCTCAAATTGACCACCTGATTTGGCGTTCATACGAAAATAGGCTTGTAGTGGTTCCGTAATTTTGACCCCTTTTGGCACATAGAGAAAGGTTCCCCCACTCCATACTGCTCCGTGAAGTGCGGCAAATTTGTGATCCGATGCAGGAACTGCTTTCATAAAGTACTTCTTGAGTAGCTCTTCATGATGATGAATGGCTACCGACATATCTTCAAAAATCACCCCCTGCTCAACGAGCTCATCTTTGAGCTTATGATAGACCACTTCACTATCGTACTGAGCCCCAACCCCCGCAAGCATTTGACGTTCCGCTTCGGGAATTCCAAGTTTCTCAAAGGTGTTTTTGATGGTTTCTGGTACATCATCCCAAGATTTGGCATCGGTAGCACCAGCAGGTTTTGCAAAATAGTAGATACTTTGGAGGTCTAGTCCACTGAGATCAGGCCCCCAAGTTGGCATCGGTTTTGATTCAAAAATAGCGAGGGATTTGAGTCGTAGCTGGAGCATCCAATCCGGTTCATTACCATTTTTGGAAATCTGACGAACGACCGTTTCGTTGATGCCGGCAAGAGCCATGGTATGGTACTCAATATCATCCTGACCATCGAAAATTTCACGAGAAAGACCCTCAAAAATATGAGGGGTAATTTTCGTGATTTCGCTAGAAGTTACCGGATGAGTCATGGATTAAATCAAAGGATGAATATGCGCTGGAGCCGTAAATCCCACTTTTTCGACTTGGAGTAGGAGTTCTGATGAGCCTCGTTCGATGATTTTTCCACTATCTACCACAATGACTTCATTCGGTGGAAGGAATTCTGCCATTCGATAATTGTGCGTGACGACTACCAGAGTTCGTTCTGGAGTAGCGAGTTCTGCGAGCGAGTTTGCAATAGATTTGAATGCATCGATATCCAAGCCAGAATCTATTTCATCGAGCAAAATATATCGAGGATTCAAAAGCTCAATTTGAAGCATTTCGATGCGACGTTTCTCTCCTCCGGAAAATCCAACATTGAGGTCTCTACCAAGAAATGACTCCGAAAGTCCCAGTTTTTGAAGTTTTTGCACGATAAAACGACGAAAAACAAACGGCATGAGGGGCTTGATTTCCGGAGTATCACGCTTGAGTTTTTCGAGATAGATAGTTCGGAGATATTCCCCGAGCTTGATACCAGGAATTTCTGGAATATTTTGTAGGGCGAGAAATATTCCTTTTTGGGCTCGATTGGTAATATCTAATCCCGTGATATCTTCTCCATCCAGCCAAATAGAGCCTTCAGTAACCTGATAATTGGGATACCCCATAATACTCATCGCCATAGAAGATTTCCCACCTCCATTTTTTCCCACAATAAAATAGATTTTTCCGGGTTGGAATTGAAGATGTACCCCTTGAAGAACCGATTTTTCGCCAACGGAAACAGATAGATTTTTGAGCTCAAGCATAATATGCGACTAATTTGGTCGCATATTATGAGAAATGAGGGGAAATTCAAGGTGGAGTTGGAATTCAGTACCATGTCATTCCTATTTTAAAACTACCCGAGCTCAATCCCTACTGGACAATGATCCGAACCCATAACCTCAGGTCGAATAAACGCATTTTTAATAGCTGACTTCAAACGCGGAGAAACCATGTGATAATCAATTCTCCAACCCGCATTCCGTGAGCGAGCGCCCCCAAAATTTGACCACCAAGTATAGGCATCGGGAGTGTCTGGATAAAGATGTCGAAAAGTATCGACAAAACCTGCATCAACAAATGTTTGAAATCCTGCTCGTTCTTCATCGGTAAAACCCGCATTCCCTCGATTGGCTTGAGGATTTTTGAGGTCAATTGGTTTGTGAGCTACATTGAGATCACCACAAAAAATGACGGGTTTTTTGGTTTCGAGCATTTCCATGTGGGCCGCGAAAGTTTGGTCCCATTGCTGTCGATATGGAAGTCTCGCCAGATCAGGTTTTGCGTTTGGCGTGTATACCGTAGTAAAATAAAAATCCGGGAATTCGAGCGTAGTCACTCGCCCTTCATTGTCATCAAAAATTTTACCACCAAGACCAAGCTCTACGGAGAGTGGCACTTTTTTGGTAAAAACAGCAGTTCCAGAATATCCAGGTCGATCAGCACCATGCCAATACACTTGGTAACCAAGATCATTCAATTCGGTCAAAATTGGGTTTTGGTCTTCCTTGGCCTTTACCTCTTGAAGTCCGATAATATCAGGGTTTTCAATCTGAAGATACTCCAAAAATCCTTTCTTCGTACACGCACGAATTCCATTCACGTTCCAAGAAATACATTTCATAAAAAAATCAGAAAAAATACCAAGCAACTATATCGATAAATAAGAAGTTGGGAAGGGTATTTTCAAACCTAGTGCTTTAGCTAAGGAAATTAATGTCTTCCATATGAATTCGATGGTTTTTCCTTGGTTTTTGGATATATTTTTTCAAATTTTGGATCAATATTGGTGGAATTTTTTGCTCGTCATTGTTGCTGTAATGCCAAAAAATCTCGTCGAGCATCACGCAAATAGTTAATCCAATCATGAGCAAATTTTTGGTTCTGGAAAAGAGCTATTTTGGAGAAATTATCTGGATGTGCCATAAAGAGCAAAAAAGTATCCTTTACAATTTTTTCAGAAGTTTGAGCATTGCCATCCAATAAATCTGGGTCAATACCCCAGCCCCCACATTCGAGCAAAGATAACTCCTGAGACAAAATCTCAAGACAAATATGAGCCTTATTAATATTCCGAGGATCTATCAAATGAGGAATGAGCGTATGAAACAGAGTATCACCGCTCATGACTCGTACATTCATATTTTTCTGCATCGATATTTTCTTGATAAAATCAATCATGTCTTTGCGAAAGGTGGTATGTACGGTGCCCTCATATGCGACAAACTGCTTGGAAAGCCCAATCAATCTCGCATAAATTTCTTCCACTTTTTCTGGAACTTTGATTTTTGCCTGAATCATGAGTTTTTTGAGGTGTTCCACATTTTTCCGACTCACTTCGTCGAGATCAAAATACCCACTTTCCAACAATGTTTCTAGTAAGTTTTTTTTGTTTCGGAAACGATGATTTAATACGATTTCGAGCGAGTAAGTAAAATCAATTCCCACCAGTCCAGATGCAGGATCTGTTTGTTTATCTAATTCGTTTACACAACGGAGTAGATTTTCCAAAACTGCAGGAGCAAGTTCTTTCCCGTGATTCAACAAATCCTTAAGGATATTTTTGAGGATCGACTGAAAAATAGCATAGCTCAATAATTCAGAATTATCTTTGTTCACCACTTCTCGATCGAGAATCCGCTCGATAAGCGCTCGATTGGAATAAAATACCGCCGAAGATTTCTCGTCATCCGAATCTTCAATTCGTCGATAATCATCCTTACGAGCTATATAGGTAGTGCCTGAATTTCTCATGTTTTCCATTCTAGCATGAATGGAAAACAGCGTCAAAAAACGAACAAAATACTATTTTCCTCTACTGAGGCAAAAAATCCTGTTGAAGCCTCGTCATATTCGAATATACTCTCGCTTTCCAACCGTAATTTCAACTCATGGACCTACACGAGCTCTCCCTTTCTCAAATTCAAGAACTTATTTCTAGTGGAAAGACCACTTCATCAGAAGTATTTTCTTACTTTCAAAATCGAGCCAAAAAACTCAATCCCGAGCTCAATGCCTTTGCGACAATAGCGGAAGGAGTACCCACTTCTCGCAGTGGAAAATGATCACTTGCTGGAATACCTGTTGGTATCAAAGATGTTTTCTCACAAGCAGGAGTACGCAACAGTGCTGGATCAAAAATTTTAGAAAATTTTAAGCCTCCTTACACTTGTACCGTAGTGAAACGACTAGAGGAAGCTGGGATGGTGAGTCTTGGGACTTGTCATATGGATGAATTCGCTATGGGTTCCAGTGGAGAAAATTGTGCATATGGATTTTCACGTAATCCTTGGGCGCTTGATCGAGTTCCTGGAGGTTCGAGCTCAGGTTCCGTAGTAGCAGTAGCAGCTGGTATGGTGCCGGCGAGTTTTGGTACCGATACCGGAGGTTCGATTCGAACTCCAGCAAGTCTTTGTGGGGTGGTAGGATTCAAGCCAACGTATGGACGAAATAGTCGATTTGGAGTGATTGCTATGGCAAGCTCTCTCGATTGTCCGGGTACTTTTACGAGAACCGTTCGAGATACTGCTACCCTATATGAGGTGACTGCTGGTCACGACGAGAACGACTCTACCTCTCTCACTGATTCTACTGTTATCAATCCAGCTATCTGGGATAAAAAAGATCTCACCGGTATCAAAGTGGGAGTTCCCAAAGAGTACTTCCGCGAAGGGCTCGATACAGGAGTTCGCATGCAAATAGAAAAAGCTATCGCCAAAATGAAAGATCTTGGAGCGGAAATCGTTGAAATCACACTTCCCAACTCAGAGTATGGACTCGCAGTCTACTACATTATCATGGCAGCAGAAGCTTCCACTAATCTCTCACGATATGATGGGGTGAGATTTGGTCATATTTCGGGCGATGGAGCCGATATTTCGAAAAATCGAGCCGAAGGATTTGGACCAGAACCAACTCGACGAATTATGCTCGGATCTTTTGTGCTTTCGAGTGGTTTTTATGATGCGTACTACAAAAAAGCATCCCTCGTTCGGGAACTTATTCGTGATGATTTTAAACAGGCATTTCAAAAAGTTGATATCATTGTTGGGCCCGTTGTCCCTACAGTGGCTTGGAAAATTGGAGAAAAAGTTTCTGATCCACTCAAAATGTATCTTGCAGACATTTATACAGTTCCTCCAAGTCTCGCAGGAATTCCTGGTCTTTCACTTCCTATCGGTTTTGCTAAGCCAGAAGATGGCTCAGGTGATCAAGTAGAGCTTCCGGTAGGACTCCATATGTTGACCGGACATCTCCAAGAAGAAAAACTCTTCATGGTGGCAAATGTCTTGGAACAAGCTATGGCTCCCGAAATTCAAAGTAAGCAACCTCAAATCTAATATGGGACTTCTTGCAACACTCTTCACGGGCGGTGGTGGTCTTGGACTCCTTTCGGCCATCATGGGAAGTACTTCTACGATATTTTATCGTAAAGCTATTGCTATGTGGCCCTATGGTCGTAATTCATTCGTGCTATTTGGAAACTGGATTGGTACCGTCATGTCCATAGGAATTCTCTTATTTGGAAACCATGCATGGAAAGAATCCTATGATTGGCTTGTGATTCCAGCGTTTCTCATGCTCAGTTTTAGCATGTATCACAACGGAAATCGAATCATGGAACTCAATCGAAATGAGAAACTTTCCACGCTTCAAATTTTTGGAAATATTGCCACGATACTTACCATTGTTGCTGGTTTTTTTATCTATGGGAAAACTTCGATTTACACGCTTGGGATTGCTATTCTCTGTGGTGCCATTCTTTTTTGGACCCAATTTTTTGATATGGGAGGTTTTCATCCGCCAAAGGCTTGGAAAAATATTGTAACTACCTACTTTATTGGGGGAATTCAATCCCTCGCTATCGTTTGGATGATTGGTAAATTAGATAACGTTGGGTATTTTATTTTGAGTTCCTTTGCCGCTACTATTACTGCTATTATCACTCTTGCTGCTCAAAAACATCTTTGAGAACTCAAAAAAGGATCTCCGAAATTTTATCTCTATCGAACGGTGGATGGGCTTATTTTTAATACCGTCCGCTATCTGTATTTCTTTTTGATAGGAAGTCTCGGACCGGTCGTTACCACCCTGCTGGGAATGCTTGGAAATATTACTACTCTCATATTTGGACGTATTTTTCTCGGTGAAAAAAACACTACAAAAGAATGGATTATCAATATCGTACTTTGTGCACTAATAGGTATTGGTTTCTATCTCAAATAGATTGTATCTCAAAGAGCTATAGCATACTGGTCACAGACTCATGCTGAAATTTCTAGTACATACCGAGCCAAGACATCGGGATATTTTTCATTATACGGGGAAATAGTTTCAGGAAGTACATTGGGCTCAATATGGACTATCTGCCAATCTTCATTGATCCAAATAATGTCGATAGCTAAGTGCATATCTTTCATCCAAATAGGAATTCTTTGGGGTTGTGATAAAACAAATAACATACCAGAATTTTTATTGAGCACCTTTCTTTTGGAAAGACCAATAGTAGTCTCATATTCTGAGACGGCTATTTCTACCGAAAAACTTTGCTCGCGTATTTGAATTGATTTTATTTCCATAAACCATTATCAGTAATTATCCACTACTCCAGCGATCACTTCTGCTCCACTTTCTGTCATAAGAATCGTAATTTCACGGTAGGCCCCAAAGTCACCAAATTTTGTATACCCAACAAAATCATCCCCATGAGAAATACTCAAATCGGAAGTTTCAGTAAAAATAGGCTCTAGAGTAAATATATTTCCCGGCTGAAGTACTATTTGTTTGAGGTATTCTGCCGGCCAGTGAACAATCCAAGGATCTTCATGGAGGTTTGCTCCTACTCCATGACCATTACAATCACGAATCAGATGGAGTCCAGCATTGCGAGCGGTTTCAAGAAAGAATACTCCTTGCTGATAGAGCGTTTCTCCTGGCACCAGAAGAGGCAAGCAACGCTTTAGGGCTTGTTCTAGAGTATGAACTAAGTGATGATGTATTGGCAAGCCCATACCCACCACCCGACTCACGGCAGCATCGGTATTCGCTCATCGATAGTTTACTCCAGAATCAATTGTGATTACGTCTCATTCAACGAAAGGTACGTCGTCAATAGGACCATGAAATATACAATTATTTTTGGTAACAGAGATGCAATTTGGATACCCATCAACTCCAAGAAAAGCAGGTAGTATGCCTTTTGAAGCATGAAATTGAAAAAAATCCCGAGCTATTTTTTCCAAATCTATCGGTGAAACTCCTGGTTGTACGACCACCTCAAGTAACCTCAGTAATTCTGTAAGGTATCTTCCAGATTCTCGTGCATACGTCTGAAACATGTCATCATATACACGCAATGGTTTAGGGTGTTTTGGAAGAAAAACTTCATTTGCGAGTACCATTTGACATTCCTCTTCTCGTCGAATTTTTTCCAAAAATTGCCAATGGGGATTTTCCACTCACGATGGGGATTTTCTCATATTTTGATTTTTCAGGAAAAGAGGTTTACAATTTACTTGAATTATCCCTATTGCCAAATATATGAACTTCCAAAAGGAACGTTCCGACTACTACCTCCTACCTTTGAGTGAAAAACGCGTTACGACGCTTGCTTTACTCAAAGGACTTGAGGGTAAAGCGGAAGTTTTTGATACCTTGTATCAACATATTCTCAATAATCCTCAAAACCTTATTGAAACGGAACTTGATGAAGTCTACGAAAGTATTATGAGCGTACTCATCGAAGATAGCGATGAAAAGCTGCAAGTTTCCTTAGATCGACTCAACGAAGTAAGTATCAAACTTGAACAAATGCGCGAAAAAGAACGTCGAGAACGGGAAACCGAAGACGTCGGGAATATGTTCGCCATGATGTAATATCCTAAATATTTCTAACTATTTTTCTATGCAAATCTCTCAACGAAATCGTGGTCCTGAAAGTCATAATGTCGCTCAGGAAAGAAATGAACATCTTACTGGTCTTAAAAATGCTACCAATCAACTTCATGAAGGTGGGGTACAAAAAGCACAGCAAAGGACCGAAGGAAGTCAAATGTATAGAAATCTCAATACAGGAAATGTGCAGCCAAAAAATATGGCTGATCTTATGCAATCTCCCGATGGTCGAAAGGCGGTAAATCAGATTCTCGCTCAGAAGGGTCTCCCAAGTTTCCAAGATCGTACTGACTGGGTAGGTAACAATCCGGCACTGGCTCGCGAAGTTTTCGATATGGCAAGAAGCTCAGGACCAAATGCTCAACCTCGTACTCAACCGAATATACGAGTTAATAGTCAGCAACACAATGCGCGTGCCTATGGATCTGGTGCATCCAATAGCGCCGGTGAGATTGGTGGATAAATCACCCTATTCTCGTATATCCTAGAATATGCCGTTACCCGAATCTTTCCGTTCGAAAGAACAAGAACTTCCCCCATCCCTCAATCTATCCGAAGCGTCAAAATATCTTGATAGTCGGGGGATTTCTTATGGTGAATATTTTCCGAGAAAACGAATGGATATGATACCCCATATCAATAATCAAGGCATAGCACCAGTATTACAGTATCTTGAACAAGATAGAATCCCTGGAAATAGAGAAATCGCAGTTCAACGACTCGATACTATGTTTCAACAGCATATGAAATATGATGCCATGAACTATTTACTTGGACAAAATATCGACACTCGTCCAGAATCCTATACTGCAACTATAGATCCGAAAAAAATTGGATTGAGTCAAAAACAACTCTCTACCGTTCAAAGGCAAATAGCTCAGTATAAAAAAACCTATCCAGAAGTTGCTGAAATTCCCGATTTAGAAAAACAGATGGAAACTCTGGAAGGGCTTACGACACTCCTCGAAGGTCCAGATGGGATATTTTTATCCAAACTCCTCTATGCTGACACCAAATACGTACTCGCACA
>JAQTZK010000079.1 GCA_028687815.1 Candidatus Altimarinota bacterium
AGGTATTCTGGGGCAGCCAGATGTTACCGATGCACAAAAAGTAATTTGCACACTCCCTTTTTCTGTAGCTACTCGACAAGAGTTTCCCCTTGATATCATTTTACTTGATGAAAAATTCAAAAATGTTGACTGTGGTACGTTCTGTCTTGGTATTATGAAGCGGATTGATCAAGATGGACTTACTACCGATCAAAAATCACTCATGACGCGCTCAGTGCAAATCATGGTAGGTATGGCTGATATATAATCTAGCCCCAATGAATAGGAGTCTGTCCATTTTCAGATATATACTGATTTATCTGATGGAATGGTTTGCTTCCCAAAAAACCATGATATGCAGACAGGGGGCTCGGATGTGAAGCGGTAATCACTTTATGATGAGTTTCATCAATTAAGTGTCTTTTGGATATAGCATAATTTCCCCAAAGCACGAATACTACCCCTTTTTGTTCTTGAGAAACAATTGATATTACTGAATCAGTAAAAGTTTCCCAACCTTGTTTTCTATGAGATGCTGGGGCACCATTTTGTACAGTAAGTACACTGTTTAAGAGGAGAATTCCTTGTCTTGCCCAATCAGAAAGGTCTGTTTCTGTTCGCACAATTCCGAGATCAGAAGCCAGTTCTTTGAAAATATTTTTGAGACTCGGCTGAGGGGTATTGCCAGTAGCAATCGAGAAAGCCAATCACATCGCTGCACCTAGAGTATGATAGGGATCTTGTCCAATAAGCACCACTCGTACCTGATTGAGTGGAGTTATATCAAATGCTCGAAAAATATCTTTTGACGGAGGAAAACAGATCTTTGTCTGGTACTCAGATTGCACAAATGCCATCAATGATTTCCAGTATGGCTTTTCAAATTCAAAACTCAAAGCTTGAGACCATGATGGCTCTATAGATGGTAACATATTAAAAAAGTTCAATTTTTGACTGATCAGATTGGTACATAGTTCGATTTTCTGTCAACAATACCCCCTCGATTTTTGGTAAACAAAATAACTCTAAACTTAACTCTAAAGGAGTAACAAAACAGGCTGTAGCAAACCCATCTGCGTACATTCCACTTTGAGATTCGACGAAGGTAGCGAGCGTATGGTGGGTACTATTTCCAGTAAGAGCATTGAGTAAATGATGAGAATTTCCAAACCTACGACGAGAACCAGCAGACGAACAAAAAAAACCATCATGTAGGGTAATTTTTCCAATAATTTTTGAGAAATCTTCAGGATCTTCGAGTCCTACTTCCCATCATCATTTTCCATAAATATCTCCACCAAAGTCAACCAAAAAACGGTCAAATTTTTGAAGAATCGTAACGATTTTATCAAGAGCGTACCCCTTCCCTACTCCGCCAAATTCCAAACATACCCCATTACGGAGTTCTACCATAGATTCACTCAAATGAATATCACGATAATTTCCTTGTTTTCTTGAGTACATGACCGTCTCGCGAGATCCATATCCCAATTGGGTCAAACGAGCACCAATAACTGGATCAAAAATCCCATCCGTTCTTTGAGCAAGTTCAAGAGCAAATTCGAGCATCTTATGACCATCTTCATCGAGCAGTCCTCCTCCATTTCGATTGAATTCATCGAGCCAATTTCCCGGAATAAAACGAGAATATTTCTGATCAAAGTCAAAAAGCATCGATTTTACTTCCGAAAAAACCCCCTCACAAGTGTGGAGGGAGTCAATTCGAATCTGAAGTCGAGTACCAAGTGTATCAAGTTCAAAAACTTGTACGTTTGAATTACTAGAGTGATTGAACATATTCATTGAAAGCCTTGGTAGTCAAACTGGCACCACCAACAGTATCCAATTTGAACGAAGCTATTGGTTTACCAACAGCTACCCCAATACTCGTAGAAAAACTCGTTTGTAGTTTCTTTGAGACTTCATGAGTAGCCATTGGAGTGGCAGTAACTGAAGAGATAATACCATTGGAAGTCTCAATGGTTACTTTGATTGATTCATCTCCAGCGGGACTTTTGTAATTTACTACTTGAGAGACAATTTTTGTATCAGTAGGTACTGAAGCAGATCCGGTTCCAGCAACTACTGGAAGTGGATTTACCATAGTATCTACTACGGGAGCAGGTACAGCTTCCGGTGTCACTACTGCTCCAGTAGCTATAGTTTCTGCAACTACTGGTGCTGTTGGAGTTACTTCTGCAGTAGGTGTTTCTATTTTTGGACTCAATGGAATTGGCTCTACAGGAGTAGTAGCTCCACATGAAACAAGAATACTAGCAAGAGCAACCGAAGTTACGGCTGGGAAAATTTTTTTCATATAAATTAGTTTGAAGAAGAAATGGTTCCAGTGGCTGAAGTAGAAGTAGTGGTTGTGGTAGTGGTTGTGGTAGTAGTAGGCGCTTCCATTTGATCATCAGTACCTGTAACCATAACACCATTTGCTTCACTTACCATTACACCCGGAGCGATAACACCAGAGGCAGTCACCATAACACCATCGGCAGTGATGCTATTTTCTGTTATTACTACACCTGGAGCTGTAACACCAGAACCATTTACTGAAACTCCAGAAGCTGTGACATTCATGTCAGCTGCAGGAACTGGTGCAACTGGGGTAGTGTCAGCAGTAGGAGTTACATCAGTTGCAGGGGCAGGAACTTTTGGTGAAAGAGGAATTTGCTCTGGGGCAGTAGCACCACAAGAAACTAAAATGCTCGTAACAGCTAGAATAGCAAGAGTTGGTATAATTTTTTTCATAGTTTGGTAAAGGTTAAAAAAACTAAGGGGAGATTATAATATCAAAATCGGGAAATCAACAGAAATAAAAAAAATCTCACTTTCCCCTTAGGCAAGGGTTAATTTTATTCGATAATTCAACTAAATTCACTATACTTGGTATGTTAAAAAAAATCTATATTCCCATGCCTCTCTCACGCGCTTATTCTCTTGCTTTTGGTGGTTGAGCTGCTCGTGGCCTCGCTCACATTGGAGTGGTTCAATACCTTGAAGAACAAGGTATTTGCATAGAAGAACTCGCAGGGACAAGTATGTGAGCTATTATAGCCGCATGCATGGCTACAGGAATGACATCACAAGAAATGAGAAAATCAGTAGGTGAAATTCAATTTCTCAAACTTATCGATCTCAATCTTTTTGATGGAGTTATTTCTTGAGCGCTCGTAAGTAAAAAATTTGAAGAACTTTTTGGAAATCAAAACATAGAAGACACCAAGATTCCACTCAGTATAATGACTACTGATATGGAATCTTGAGAAGCCAAAATACTTCGTACAGGACGCATAGTGGATGCTCTACGTGCCAGCATTAGTCTTCCTGGAGTTTTTGCTCCATATCAATGGGAGGGTCATACCTATTTGGATGGATGACTCAAGGCTAATCTCCCAATTCAGGCATTGAATGGTAATAACATTATCGCTATTACAGTTATCCGAGAATCGGGAAGAAAAATTGAGACCCACAAAAAAATATTGGATTTCCAGATCAAACGATGATTTTTTGCTTATAACTATGATATATTTCGAAGATCAGTTTCCATGCTCATGACCACCAATGAGGATCTCCAAATAGCACTCGCAAAAGAACGAGGGAAAAACATACAGGTATTTCAACTCAATACCGATGGATATGAATACTATGATTTTTTGAAGTATAACGCCATTATTGAGCTCGGGTATCAAGAAATGCACCGACTCTTCAAATTATAAAAATTAGAAATACCTACAATAGTGAAATTGTTACTTGTTATCGTTAGCATTATCTATAAAATAATATCCGTAAAACAAATGTTACTTTTCATACCAATAAGGAATTAGATTGACTTCGTACGCGAAATTTATATCCCGATTTATTATGAATAATTTGCAGCAAGCGGCACTCCGCATAGTACCACAACCAGAAGTATTCGATATTCCCAAAGATTATCGAGAACGAGGCATTTGGTTCGGTCAAGAGTTTGGAGATACTCTCAAATCACACCTCCAAAATCTTTGTCGGTTTTGTGACCATGTCCCAAAAAATCAAGGCATTTCCTATACTGATATCCAAGATGGATATGTACTCGCTCACTATGGTAGATTTTCTATCTACTTCCCTATTGAGAAAATCACAAGTAAAGTGTCCGCACTCGACTGGATGAATCAATACATCCTCGAAGTAGATAATGTGGAAGTACCTTTGGATACTGGTATACAAGAAGTACAGGATGAAATACAACAACGTACAGCACGGTCATTAGAAACTAGTGGGCAACGCTTGATCAACAAGTTATTACCTGAGAGAATAACTTTTAAAAATACAGAAATCACGTCTAAGCATGTGGTAATCAAGCGATCACTACGGATTAAAAAGCGATAAATATTCTTCAAAAAATCATCCAAAATTGGATGATTTTTTGAAATGGTCGTACCTATACACTAGATATCTTTATTCTTTCGCCACCTGAGTATGAAAAAATAAAGTCAAACTCATATAATAACACTTATAAGCAAATATACTTGGTATAATTCAAATGAATTTTCTCCTCCTGTACTTCCCTTAAGTGTGCTCGATACATCGTTTGTTTTTCCTGAAATCATATCCAAACTACTTCAATTCTTGTCATACTTCTTGACTCAGAATCAATTATTCATGGACTCGCTTGGACTCATAACTGGAGAAGAAGTATTGGAAGTCTCTTGATATTCCTCTTGCTTCATATAGGTAGGAAGGTTGCCTTTCATAGATTCAGTACTTTGTATTTGAGGCATATCACCTACTGATTTTGACTCAAAAAATAACTGGGAATAAAAAGAAATCGTGATAATTCCAATGAAGCTAAAAGCTAAAACTGAACCAACAAGAGGAGAAGTTATCCAACGAAATATTCCCAAGAAATTTGATTTTTTCAATGGTGCATCATAGCTTTGTAGGAGCTCTTGGCGCAGTCTTTGCTTCGCGGCAG
>JAQTZK010000080.1 GCA_028687815.1 Candidatus Altimarinota bacterium
TTCCAACAACAATTGTCGATGTGGAAGATTCTCTCAAGAAAATACGCGTGTTTGAGGAGCTCTCAGATTATATAATTGACATTCAGCATGGAAATACGGCTCCGTTTGAATATCGGTATTATGCTTGGGGATTCAGTCGTTTACATTTTGAGAGAATACATCTAGAGATTGGGCAAAATATGGACAAAATACAAGAAATCTATTTTGCGAATGACCTCGTAGACTTTTTGGAAGGGCGACTTGAGCTCTATTGTAATTTTATACAAACTTTAGATCCAAAATTGAACTACCGATTTTGGACCGTACTTGGTGCTGATTTTATCAATCACGATATCGTTGAGAAAAAATATCGTTATCATTTTGAGCAGGCAAAGATGGGAAAGACTCCAGAGCAGTATGTGTTGAATTTGTATCAGAAATAGTTTTCTCCCTACCCATACATATTTCCTCAGTATATAGTTGAGAGTATATTCTTATAAAAATAGGTTGAGATTCACTTTTAAACTACTATTATTAGCATATAAACTTCTTATACTATGAAAAATATATTTTGAAGGTGAATACTTATAGGAATAGCTTTGATCGGATTGTTTTCCAGCAATGTACACGCTAATTTTTCTTGAACCACTCAAGAAATCATAAAATCCAACCCTACTCTCTCTGAAAAAATATCAGAGATTGGCATACTTCTCAATCATCAGAACTTCAGTAGTGCAGTAACACAAAGTGATTCTCTTTGAGAAACTACATCTGAAGAAGAAATACTTGCCCTGTCACGTGAAGATTTTCTTGCTTTCATAAATATATATAACATTGCCGATAAGACTATAGAGGTAGACAAACTTATTGAGAAACGGTGGGAATTATATCCTTCCGAACGGAACTTATGCAGTCTTTCGGTTTTGTATTATTGATATACTCAGACATGTATTTGATATAGCTCTGAGGCTGCTTTTATTGATAAAGTGAGCTATGTTTTTCATCTGATAATAACCGATGCTCAACCAAAAAATGAAATCGAGAAATATATACGACGACTTGTACCTTTGGCAAATACACCGCAAGATAAAAGTGATCTTTGAAATTTAATTGGCTTTTACGTTAACAAGTATCCAGACAAAAAAAATCTTAATATTCTCACAAGAAAACTTGGAAAAGAGATAGTAAAAAAAGATCCAGCTTGGGTGAATGGATATCTACTCAAACAGAGTGGATATCAAAAAAACTCAAGAATACGAATCCAAATTATCAAAGATTTGGAGAAAAATTATAAGGGGGATGTAGAACGATTGAAGAAAGTACTTGATATTTTAAAAAAGTAGAGACTTGTGTATATCTGAGAAAAAAAACAGCTTTATTTCATATGAAGCTGTTTTCAAATCTAAAGCAATGGTCGAAAGTTTTGTAAAAAATTCACTACCCTATCTTCTCAATCGGAGCTATCTTCACATTTAATCGCTTAATCCCCTTGTTCTCTCAGGTAAAAGCAATATCCGCCACATCTTCCTTGAGGGAAACAATAGTTCCCACCCCAAACTGAGGATGCTTGATTTTTACTCCTACGACAAAATCAGCAGGATTATTGTTACGAAGTCTCGCTGCGGTCGCAGCAGCCGTGCCGCTCGATGCTGGTCGACTTCCGAGCCAATCGTAGGAGCCCGTTCCACTCTCAGTTGTAGAAGCACCTCCAAGACCTCCTCCAGAATACGATCCATTTTTCCACTGACCCATACCAAATTGGTATTTTGGTTCAATCACTCGAGATTCCATCAATTCTACCGGGAGCTCACGGATAAACTTGGATCTCGGGTTGGCAGAATATGTCCCAAATCGGTACCGCTCTCGGGCACGAGTGATATAGAGTCGCTTCTTGGCACGAGTAAGCGCTACATACATCAGACGTCGTTCCTCCTCCATTTCCTTTGGCTCCAGTAAAGTTCGAGAATGTGGGAAAAGTCCATCTTCCGCTCCCGCAATAACCACATTGGTAAATTCAAGACCCTTGGCTAGATGCACCGTCATCAGTGAGACTACTTCCTCACCCGTAGCATCTCGGTCAGCATCAGTAATAAGGGCAATATCCTCAAGAAATACCGCAAGCCCCTCTCCACCCATCATACCATCATATCGACTCGCGAGGTTGGCAAGCTCCTTAAGGTTATCAATGCGATTTTCTGCATCTTCTTTACCGTATTCAAGCTCTAAGTATTCTCGGTATTTAATCTGCTTAAGTATGGATTCAATCAGTTCAACCACCGAATTCACCCGAGCGGTTTCTGCCAAACTCTCGTACATGAGGTAAAAACTCGAAAGTACATTTTTGAGTCCTCCAGTGAATATTCCCATGTCCACTCCATGTCTGATAGCCGTAATGGGATCCGCTCCAAGATCATCCTCTACACCCAGGATATTTTCGAGAGATTTTTCCCCTATTTTCCGACTCGGCACATTGATAATCCGCATAAATCCAATACGGTCCGATCGGTTGTGGAGTAATCGTAAGTATGCCAAAATATCCTTGACTTCTTTTCGTTCATAAAACTTCACTCCTCCAAAAATTCGATACGGGATATTTTTGGAAATGAGAGCTTCTTCAATAGATCGTGACTGAGCGTTGGTACGGTAAAGAATTGCCCAATCTCGGTAGTTCTGTTGTTCCTCCAAAGAATCCGTTATCAGTTTGACGATTTCGCGACACTCTTCTTTCTCGTCTCCCGCTTCGATCTCGATGATTTTCTCACCTTGTGGATTGTCGGTCCAGAGAGTTTTTTCCAGAGCTTCTCTATTATTTTTGATGAGAGCATTAGCCGCCTCAATGACCGTTTTGGTAGAACGATAATTCTGTTCTAATTTGACGATTTTTGCATCAGGATAATCTCGTTCAAAGTGCAGAATATTTTTGATATTTGCCCCGCGCCAGCTATAGATTCCCTGCCAGTCATCCCCTACTACCGCAATATTTTTGGTGTGTGCTGCAAGCATTTTGACAATCTGGTACTGGATTTCATTGGTATCCTGATACTCATCTACCATAATATACGCGAATCTTCGATGGAAGTATTCGATAACCTCCGGAAGTTTCAGAAGTTCCCAAACTTTGAGCAAAATATCATCAAAATCAAGCGCATTCATCGCTCGCATTCGTATCTCAAGCTCCGCATAGATATCCGCGGCGGTTGCCGCTACGTAGGATTGGGCCACACGACGCATCCCATCCGGACCAATTCCCTCATTTTTTGCACCCGATATGATAGCGGTGATTTGCTTAGCTGGGATTTCTTTTTCATCAATTTTTTTGTCAGCCAAAATCTGCTTCACGAGTCGCACCTTGTCATCCTCATCAAAAATCACAAAATTCTTGGAGTATCAGAGTCTATCAATAAATAATCGAAGAAAATACACCCCCATCGAGTGAAACGTTCCCACAAGTGGCGCACCACTTTGGCGATACGGATTGACCTGAGCATATTCGATACCGAGTTTTTGCCCCACTCGATCACGCATTTCCCTCGCTGCCTTGTTGGTAAAGGTAACACAAAGAATGGACTCAGCAGGTATCCCCACTTTGAGCACCAAATGTGCTACACGTTCGGTCAGAGTATGTGTCTTACCAGCACCAGCACCAGCCAGAATGAGAAGCGGTCACTCAATATGATTGACCGCTTCTTTTTGTCGTTCGTTTAACATGGTCCGAGTATACAAAAAACCCCTCGGAATGCGAGAGATTTTTTGGTGAAAAATTTACGAAATTTCTATATCTTACCCACCCTTCAATACACCCCAAGCTTGAATCATTCGTGCTCCATCAGCACGAGTCACCGCTCTCTGTGGTTGAATTCCTGCCTTCTTAAATTTGGTATCAGCCACAAATTTCTTAATAGCTCCATTTTCTCCATATACATTATATGCGGTCTGATAATCAGCAGTAATTCGAAGCATCATAGCCGTTAATTCGGTCTTCGTAACCGCATCATTTGGTCGAAATAGCCAACCTCCAGTAATTATCCCCCTTGCTTTAAATGAAGCTATATAGCCAACCGCAACGTCATCAGCTGGAATATCAGCAAAGGTAGCGGTAGCCCCCTCTTGTTGTGCGATAGAGAAAACTCCTGCAAGATACAACACTGCTTCTCGACGAGTCATAGTCTGATTTGGACGGAAAATTGTTTCATTCTGAAGTACTGGGATAGCTTTCGCTTTGAGATATTGTGCAGCCTTGGAATATATAGCAAGTTTTGGAATATCAGTAAATGCTTGCACTGACTGAGCAGCTACCGTCGCAGAAGATGGCTTTACGGCAACTGGTGGCGCAATCACTATACTAGGAGCTATAGGACCTGGGAGCTCAGGAGCACTCATAAGCTCATTTACCACAGGCGTAGGAACTGATACCGACGGCTTTGGAACTACTACTGGTACTGAGGTAACAAAGTTTTGTGGAGCATCTGGCATGGTAGCCGCTACCTTAATCTCTGAAGTAACTGGTGCCTGAACTGAGAATGATGAATCGGTTAATTTCTGAACAAAATCCATCGGATTTACGGTATATTTCATGGCATTTTCCTTACCTAGACCGAGGTTTACTGCTTCAAAAAAATCGATCTTGAGATTTCTTAAATCTTGGAATGAGTATGGCCAATACGAGTGAAATGGCGCATCTGAAGTATCAATTTGAAAATGTAGATGTGGAGTAGTAGTAATTCCGGTCATTCCTACTTTTCCTAGTATATCTCCTTTTTTAATTACATTACCTTCTGTCACGGAAGCAATTTCCAGATGAAGGTAACTAGAATAATAGCTTGCCACTACTCGACCGTCATAACTCACGGAATCATGTCGAATAATTACATATTTTCCATCAGCATTTTCGGTATTTACTACCTTAGTAATTACCCCATTAGCAAGCGCCATAACCGGAGTGCCAAGTG
>JAQTZK010000081.1 GCA_028687815.1 Candidatus Altimarinota bacterium
AACGAGGACTACTTGGACTCCACGCAGCAGAAATTATTGCATCAAGCGTTTCACTTGAGACTTATGAAATTGAGGCGATTTTTGAAAAAATTGATGCTATTGAGCAAATCCCCGAAGTAGAAAAGATACTCCCGAAGGCATTTCGATTGAGTAAAGAAGAATATGTCGGAGCCCTGGAAAGTGAGGCGATGCGAAAGGTAGCCCTTCAGAAGATTGACGAAGCACTTACGCACATCTACGAATACGGAAACCCAAATTCTCTTGGAGCGACACTCGGGGTATTTTTCTCTGGATTTATGATGCTCAATAAAAATCTTGTTTTAGTACAAGAGCATACCATTGATATCAAAAACTCTCTTATTTAATCTATGGATAATCGAAGAATCCGTAAACTACGAGATGGTGTAGAAGATGTGGGGCCAATTGTATACTGGATGGATAGGGAACAGCGAATACTCGATAATTGGGCCCTCTATACCTGTATCCGACTTGCGAAACAAAAATCAACCACGGTAGAAATTGTAGCGTATCTGAATCCCAAAGGAGAAACGCTTCGACAGCTCGATTTTACTTGCAAAAGTTTACGGGAAGTAGCGGATACTGCACATTCGCTGGGTATACCATTTTTTCTAGAACAAGGGGATAGCCCAGTTGATGCCATTGTTCATTTGGTAAAATCTCATAAAGCAAAAATTCTGGTTACCGATATGTCACCTCTTCGAGAAGTGCGCGCGTGGAAGTCACAAGTAGCGGAACATATAGAGATTCCATTTCTAGAAGTTGATGCGCATAATATTGTTCCTATTTGGCTCGCTTCTCCAAAACTCGAATATCAAGCGGCTACTTTTCGCCCAAAAATCAATCGATTACTCCCCGAGTTTTTGACACAAATGCCAGAAATAGAATTATATCGTGTGGGGAATCCACTTCCTCGATGTACTATTGATTTTGATGAAATAATTCAAAATACCATAACTGATCGAACCATAGTTCCTGCAGATTGGATAGTACCAGGAGCAAAAGCGGCAGATATGGCTTTACAAAATTTCATTCTTACGCGGTCAAATGGCTATGATACGCTTCGAAATGATCCAAATGCTCAGGCGCAATCCAATCTCTCTCCCTATCTCCGATATGGAAATATAGCCCCACAGCGAGTGGCATGGGAAGTTCAACATTCCGATATGGATGAGGCTTCCAAGGCTGCATTTCTGGAAGAACTTATTGTTCGACGTGAAGTCGCAGATAATTTTTGTTGGTACAGTCCCAATTATGACCGTTTCTCGGGAGCTTGGAACTGGGCACAGGAATCTCTTGAGACTCACTGGGACGATTCTCGAGAATTCGTATATTCTCGTGAACAATTTGAGATAGCACAGACTCATGATTCTCTCTGGAATGCGGCTCAGCGAGAAATGATGGTAACGGGAAAAATGCATGGATTTATGCGAATGTACTGGGCTAAAAAAATTTTAGAATGGTCAGAAAATCCGGAAATTGCAATAAGTACTGCGATATATCTGAATGATCGATATGAGCTGGATGGACGAGACCCCAATGGATATACCTGAGTTATGTGGTCGATTTGTGGGGTACATGATCGAGCTTGGATTGAACGGCCAATTTTTGGAAAGATTCGATATATGAACCGTAATGGATGTGAACGAAAGTTTGATGTAGGGCAATATATAGCAAGGTGGAATCCCTAATTTCCTTTTTCTTTTGACTCTCCCTTGAGTGTCTTTATACTCTCCGGGCAACCTTGACGGAAGCCGTATTATTAATGTGTGTTCACCATGATATCATTCATCAAAACCGCAATTCAAGAAATTGAACACGTGGTTTGGCCAACTGTAGCTGAGACTCGAAAATATTTCACAATCGTTACCATAATGATTGCTATATCTGCAACCGTGCTTCTAGCTTTTGGAACTATGGTTTCCAAAGGTATGTTCGCTATTCGTAGCGTCACACCTCACGATGTTAAAACAATCAGCTCGGAGAACATTCCGTCTGAAGATATTTTGAATCAACTCAAGATACCAGCATCAACTACTTCTACTGGAACCGCGGTAAGCGCTCCAGCTACTCCTAAAAACTAGTTTCCTATGTTTGATAGTCTAACCAATGAAGGAGGTGAATGGTACGTCATTCGCGTAATCTCTGGAACCGAAGAAAATGTGCGACAATCGCTCATGCAACGACGACAGGCTTTTGGTCTTGAAAAATTTGTACTTGATGTATTCGTTCCTACACACGATACCGTTGCGGTTCGTGCAGGAGGGAAAAAAGTAGCAAAAAAGAAAAATATTTTCCCAGGATATATCCTCGTGAAAATGCTCGTTACTAACGAAAGCTGGTATATCGTTCGAAATACTCCAAATGTCACAGGATTTCTTGGAGCTGGAACCGTTCCAGTACCCGTAAAAGGAGAAGAACTTGAGCAACTCAAGGGGGTACTCTCAGATCGAAGTGAAAAATATACAACGAATATTAAAATTGGAGATGAAGTTACCATACTCGTGCCTCCGTTCGAAGGAAGTGACGGTTTCGTTACAGAAATCAATGAAGGAAAGGGAACTCTTAAGATTAATATCAATCTTCTTGGCCGTGATACCCCACTCGAAATGGATTTTGGAAGTGTAAAACCTAAAAAGTAATATGAAAGCGGTAGCTATCTCGCTCTTGGTTTTGGTTCTGATCTTCTTGGTCAATATGGTAGGGATTTTTGTTTCTCCTACCTACAAAATCAAGATTCAAGAAATTATCGGAACTCGAACCACTACTGCCGCTTGAACCACTCCAGTGGTTATGAATGATATCAATAAGGGTGAAGTCGCAAAATTACAGGAAACGATAGACCAACTAACCATTGGACTCAATGCGCTCTCAGGAAGTGGAGGAATACGACCAGCAGGAGTGGCTTTCGTAACGGGAAGTGGTACTACTAGCACTGGAGTTGTAAATTCAAATGTAGTCGCAGGGGTACCGTTGCCAGTAGAGAAACCAAAACCGAAGGAATACCTCCTTGGTATTCCACTTCAGGCTAAACTCATGCCAGATGTTTTCGTCAAAAAGGTGGATAACAAAGGAATTTTTGATATCAAAATCTACTCCAATCTTGACTACACCACCTATCGAGACGAGAAGAACAAGTTGAATATCTACGCATTTGCAGATTCTTATTCGGTAATTCTTGCAAACCTTAAACTTGCTAGTAATGTATACACGGTAAAAGAAACAGATTCATTTTTTGAAGCTTCATTCTTTCTCAATTCTACAAACACCAAAGATACCACGATACGATTTGTTACCTCTATTGAGGGAAAAGCCTATGGATTCGAAGTTTCTAAACTCTTCTATCCTCGACTCAAAAAATTACTTACTTTTAAATAATATGGCAAAGAAAACACTTTTGACCCAATCAGGTCTTTTGGAAATCCAAGAAGAACTCAAGCAACTCAAGGAAGAAAAGCGACTCGAAGTTGCTGAAAAACTCAAGGAAGCTATTAGTTTTGGAGACCTTTCAGAAAATTCTGAGTATGAAGATGCTCGAAACGAACAAGCACAAGTTGAGCTTCGAATCATCGAACTTGAGGATATTCTCAAGAACTATGAGCTCGTTGATGAGAAAAAACAAGCACGTCGAAACAAGGGGGCGGGTATTGGAAATACCGTAGCTATCAAGAACGCGGATGGAGAAATTATTACCTACCGAATTGTCGGACCTACGGAAACTGATATTTTTGAAAGTAAAATTTCAAATGAATCTCCTATCGGAGCCGCGCTTATCGGTAAAGAAATGGGAGAAGTAGCTCGAGGAAAGTCACATGCCGGACCATTCGAATTTACTATTGTTTCTATTAGTTAATATGACATTTTTCTGGGATCACCTCGCTCTTATTCCGGTAATTGCCTTCTTTGCTTCAGTAGCGGTTAAGGGGATGGTACTCGCACATCTGAAAACATTCAATGTAAAAAATATGTTTGGATCAGGTGGAATGCCATCGGTTCATTCATCGCTCGTTACTTCACTTACTACCGCCATTGGTATTAAGTGGGGAGTGGGGAGTGATATTTTCTTGGTATGTTTGGTGTTTGCTTGTATCATTATTTATGATGCGATCAATGTTCGATTTGAGGCGGGACAGCATGCCAAAGCACTGAATTCACTCGCAAATAGTGGAGAGGATTGGGATTTCAATGAAAATATTGGACACCTTCCCCGAGAGGCATTTATTGGAAGTTGTATCGGAATACTTACGGCTATCTTACTCTTATCATTTTAGAGAAGAGGCTTCTGTAAAATGCGAACTTCACGTTCAAACTTTGCGTTTCCTCGTTCAACGTACGAGTGTACGTTTCACTGCGGTACGCAGTTTTCACGGGAATTTCATCATTTTTCAAAAGCCTTAAAAGTTTGTTTACTTTTTTATTATAATTTCTGTTGGAGACTACTCAATTTTCGATTCACGATGAAATTCGCATCAAGGAACTTCTTATGGCCAATGGACATAAGCCTTTTCGGTATGCTCAGATAGAAAACGCTATCTACAAGAATTTTATTACTAACTTTTCTCTCATCGAAACCTTGCCCAAGGATATTCGAGAGATATTGAATCAAAATTGTTATTTTACCTCACTTCGAGTTCATTCCGAGACGACTTCTGCCGATGGACAAACCACTAAGTTTTTGTTCAAAACCAAAGATGATAAGATGATCGAGGCGGTAATTATGCGACATCTTTCTGGTCGAAATACCCTTTGTGTGAGCTCTCAGGCAGGTTGTCCGATGGCGTGTGTTTTCTGTGCCACGGGAAAACTAGGACTCATTCGAAATCTCGAATTTTCTGAGATTGTTGAACAAGTTATGCACGCAGCTCAGGTGCTCAATGCAGAAGGGAA
>JAQTZK010000082.1 GCA_028687815.1 Candidatus Altimarinota bacterium
GATAGATCTCCGTTTGGAGTTTCCATCCACACGTAGCCATTGAGGAGTTCGAAAGTTTGTAATTCATTTATCTTGCCTTTGTAAGATAATTCACTGAGTGTTTCAATAGAAATCTTAGAAGTAGACCCCTCAATCTCAATCTCACTCTCTCCACTCGTTACACGAACCATCTTGTCTGAAGGGAACATTTTGGTGGGTCCTGTAATTTCGTTTTGGGAGTCAGAAGACATATAGATACTGACTTTGGCATCTTTGGCTGGGATAATATTGACCGAAGCTGTACCAGCAGCGTTTTTTGTGGCGTCAGTGGTAGTACTACTGTTTCCAATATTCATCACTGCTTTTACTATCACTACAAAGATAATCAAAGCTATGATAATAGGGAGTGCGAGTGAAAGTGGGCTCGTTCTATTGGTTCATCCGCGTCGCATATTTGACAAAGGTTAAAGAAAATTGAGATTTAGACTTCTTTGGGAATTACCGCTTCGAGTGTTGCATACGTAGCCTCTTTTCCTTGAGGGAGTCGAAGTGAAACACTATCACCGATATTAGCTTTGAGAAACGTAATACTTGCCGTAAGTACGTTATAAGTTTTTCCTTCTGAAACTACTTGATATTTGTCACGATTCATAGTGATGAGTCCGACTTGGGTATCATACACAATTTCCTCGATGATTTTATAGGTAATTTTTCCATCTGCAGCTATGGTAGCTTTGAGTTTACTTCCTTGCACGAGGTGAGATTTTGATGCATAATTTTGGGGAACTGGGTACATATTTCCATCAGATCCAAGCATATTTTCTCCGGTAAATACTCACTCTACAATTTTATTAGGACCACTTTTATAGCTCTGGAGACCGCTCATATCTACCTCTGTTTCTCCAGATATTTCTTCATCCCCCATAGTGGAGAGAATTTTTCGTGCGGTAGTGATTGATTTTTGTGCACTTTCAATGAGATCTCGAACGGCAACTATTTTTTTGGAATCAGTCATATTTTTTGTTTGAAATTAGTAGGAGTATATGCTCTTTTTTTAGCTTGTCGGTTTTGGATGTATTGACTATATATTATATTATAGTATCACTAAACTAAAGTACCAACGCAATATCGGTTCACTCCAAAGTAAAGCTGCCCAAATACCACAGGCAAGGAATGGTCAGAAGGGAATCATGGTCATGGTAGAAACTTCTTCAGCGTCGGAACTTCACGTTCAAATTTCTGGTCCTTCCTTCACGGTAGCACTTACCGTATCTCGCTGGAGTGCTCAATTTTCTTGAGAATTTGATGATTTTTCTGAGGTTTCTGCAAGTTTACGGTTATGGGCGGATTGCCTGAGAGATGATAACAGCATTAACATCATCCCAATAATACTTCCAATGATGTAGGCCAGGAAAAGTCCAAGCCAGGCAATTTTTGCTCCAGCAATAAATCCCATAAATATCGCAATTCTTAGATCACCACCCCCCATCCATCGTTCGTTTGAGATAACTATCTGTAAGTAGAAAAAGAAAAATATCGGCAGTGCCCCCAAGAGTGCTTGTTGCAAGGGAAGATTGAGGATTTCATTCTGAAATGGCATGAAGTATCCAAACATTCCTGCTGGAAGAAATGGTGCTGCAGTTAAGATTATGAGGGTAATGGTCAAAAATGGAATCATGAATTCATCAGGAATTTCCATATAGAGAAGATCGTACGCACAAAACACTACCGTAATAAACATAGCGGCGAGCAAAAATACGAGGGTTGCCAGTTGTCCCAGATCTCCCGCTACCACCATACTCATATCTACAAATTGTGATGCGACCAACACAAATCCACTGGCCATGGTGAGCTCCAAGAGAAAATGGTACGGGGGAATACTCGATTTACAATATCGACATTTTCCGAGAAGACAGATATAAGAAAGGATAGGGAAGAGGTCCAAAACCCCAAGCTCGTGCTTGCAGTTGGGACATTCACTTCGTTCCGTTACAAAATCTTGACCCGCTTTGATACGTGGAATAACCGCTGAAGCAAAACTTCCGAGGATGGCTCCGAATATTCCAATTACTATATAGAAGAATTCATTCATGGGAAAGATTGTAGAAAATAGGTATGAGCTATTGGGTAGAGTTCCGAAGGAATACCTTGGATTTTGATGAGCTCTTTGATGGTATGATTTGAGGCAAGTTCTCTGATTTTTTGAAGCGTAGGGTTTTTGATTGATTCTGGCCAGTGTTGGAAAAGTGAGAGGAGTCGAGCTTCACCAAGAAATATGAGATGTTCTGGATTATGGTGTTCTGAGAGTTCTATAAGAGAAACCAAATCTTGATAAATACTTCCATCTCCACCACCATCTGGTATTTGTTTTTTGCAGAAGGCAAGTATGAGGAGAAATTTGTGTATACCCTCAAAACCAAGACCAGAAGTCACAAAGTGATATTTAGCTCGACAGGACTTGATCTGATTTACTTCTCACTTTCGCTCGATAGTTAACTCAAGTATGTTTCCCAAATCACAGGATGGTGCTTTGATGGACTCTTTGTAAAAGCCTCGCATCTTTCCAAAATCTCGACTGATAACCAGATAGGATTTTTCCCGATCCCGAATCTCGGTTTTTTCTAGGAGTATTCCTTCGGTGATATACAGCATTAGCGAAGGATAATTTTGCTATCTGATACTTCAAACTTAATGTTTGAGATACCTTTTTCCGTAAGCGCCATAATTTCTCCGTCTTTTGGAGCAAGAATTGAGCTAATGTTGAGTCCAGTAATCTCAATTTGTCCCACATACTTCAAGCCTCTAATATTTTTGAAAGTTTTAGAATCAGGTTCAAAAATCCATACTCTTCCATCGATAATCATATATACAAAATTTGAACTTGAAGCGGTATAAATTTTGGTAGGACTATCTCCAGCAAGTCGATAATTATCAGGGAGCTTATTGAGTACGATTCCAGATTTTACAAATGCTGGAGCGGTAGTGTATTTTTCTACCGTCAGATCCGATTGGAGAACATAAAATCCACCATCAATCGTAAAGTCGAGTAGACTTTTCCCGAGAAGTGATCCTTCTATCATCGGCATTTTTGCACTGAATCCTACTACTCCAGGTCGATGTTTGAAGATTTGGAGTCCATCTTCTGAAAGGAGATAGATATTTCCAATAAAGGCTTTGATGCTCGAGCTTTTTTCCCAAGTCGTCTGTCATTCTACATTGATATAGACAAATTCTCCTTTACTATAACGAATAATTTTGTTGTTATTTGTGAGAATATAGATAGCTCCTTCGGTAGTAATGTCGGCACTTTTTGCAATTTCATTATCTGGAAGTGTTGCAAATTTTGGTTCGGCACCTTTTATAAAGGGTCAGTAGACACCAGTAGTAGCTACAACAAAATCTTTTTTAGCGTTTTCTAGAAGTGCTATTGGTAGAGTGCCGTTTGGAAGAGTAAAGTCTACTGGTTTTGTATCGAGACTAATACTTTCGATACCATTGAGTTGACGTTTGAGAACTGAGATTTTATCCAAAAGATTTTTTACGTCATTGGCAAACATTTTTTTGTCACGAACTTCAAATACGAGCGCTTCTGCTTTAGAGAGATTCTCTTTGAAGAGTTCTTGATTGGCCATATCTCGGGTAGATTTCCCGATAATTTGTTCTGCTTCTATGAGCTTGGTTTTGTACTCTTCAGGCACTGCAGTTACCATGCTCGTCTGGAAAATAGACTGAACAATAAGAATGAGAAGTCCAATAGAAACTATAATTCCGAGTGCAAATGTTCCGATTCGAACCTCTTTTTTTTGTGCAAGGGCTTGAATTTTTGGGTGCCCAATAGCAGATTCATACTTATTCTTCAGTTCCCAGCTTTTAATGGTTGCTACGAGGCTTCCATATCCACTGCCTAGTACTTCTTGAGCGGAGTCATAGAAACTTGGACCAGATCGTTGATATTTTTTGAGAGGATCATTGATTTTCTTCATTTCGTAGAAGAAAAAAAGACAGTCTACCACTTCTTCCGGAGCTTCTCGTGAAATCAAATTCTCGATGATTTCTGGATCATGATCGAGACTGAATTCCTCCATATCTTCTTTGGTCAAAAAGGCAAGCAAGTCGCGATTGGAAACAAAGAGACTATTACCTGGTTGTATCGTTCCGCTGGATACATAGGAGAATTCCATCTCTGAAGAACCCATCCCGTCAGCAATATTTACAATTTGATCTTCTTGTTGGAGGTAGGCTTGGTAGGTGCCACAGACAGAAAAGAGGAGCTCTGGTCCTCGAATGACCCCCAAAAAAGCTCGTAAGCCTGATTTGGCGAACGTGTTAGTCTGGCTATATATGAGACGATTGAGTCCAGCAAGGAGTTTGGAAAAGAAAATATCTTCGCTTTCTTTTCGGAGCTGATAGTCCGTGCAAAGCTCTACAATCTGAGATTCTAAGAGGGCAATTACCGCACTTTGCTCAGCAAAAAGCTGGAAGTATAGAGTTGAATTATCATTAATTTGAATTCGTTTCGTAGATACTTGAATAATTCGCTCGTCGGGGTGATGTTTGTAAATGCGTGAGGTAAGCATAGGTTTCAAAAAGTCCGAATTACTCGGACCTTATAAGATTAGATGTTATTGAGCATGGAAAGAATTCCATCGGTGTCGTCATTCTTTTTGTCCTTGGCTTCCGCTTGTGATACTTTGTCTCGGGTATCTTTGGATTGGAATTCTTGCCATTCAATGAGGTGTTTCTCATTGAGGTTTCGAATTTCTTCTTGGTATCTGATTTCTAATTCTTCCAATTTTTTTCGTTCCGTTTCGAGAATATCGAAAAGTCGATCAATTTGGTCATCCGTCATAGAAGGAAGAATATCGAACCAGTATTGTTTTTCAGAATTGTCCATGCTTTCTGTGGCAAGAAC
>JAQTZK010000008.1 GCA_028687815.1 Candidatus Altimarinota bacterium
AATATGAAAAGGTTTTCTCAACCGTCGGAACTGATGGTAAAATTGCGAGTATTTCTATTAGCCCCGGGGAGACACTTACTTCTGGATTGTCACTTTCGAGTATTCAATTTTCTATGGATGTAGATAATATTTCCAATCTTCTCTCTTTTCTTGATCGAGCGACAAGTGAAAATGCTCCACAGCGCTTCCTGGTGAAATCTCTTGGATTTGCCTATTCGAGTAGTGCAACCACCAATCTATCAGCCGTGATTACTCTCGGTATGTATACTATCAAATAAATTATGACAGTCGAAGCTCAAGAAGTTCCAGTCTATTTCTGGAACACGATATCACTCAAAGAAAAAGCTGTTTTCTACGAGCACCTCTCCAATCTCCTCGATGGTTGAGTCACTTTGATAGAAGCACTGCAATCGTTTGTAGCCAAAACTACCAACCCACTTTTCTATAGGGAAATCGCACAACTCTTGTTGCTTATTGATTCTGGTGATGTGATGAGTATTGGTATGAAAAAACTTCCACGTACTTTTGATATTTCTGAAATCTCCATTGTAGAAGCAGGAGAGCAGTCAGGTACCATGCAGAAGTCATTTGGAAGTCTCGCGGAAGATTTGAGAAATCGTCAAGAACTCGGTCAAAAACTCAAAGGAGCCATGGCGTATCCTGCTATCATTCTGACATTTTTGATTGCTGCCATCTTGGTAGTGATGATTTTTGTCATCCCAAAACTCCTTCCACTTTTTGAAACAGCAGATACCGAATTACCTCTGTCGACTCGATCTTTGATTGCCACTTCAAATTTCGTATCCAATCATTTCGTACTGATTATTTTATTTATTTCATTTGTCGGTTTTTTGGGGTATGGCTATCTTCAAACTCCTGGGGGAAAGCGAAATTTTGATATGTTCGTTCTCAAAATTCCACTGATAGGTACGGTATATAAGAACTATTTGATTGTACGTATTTCTACGACTCTTGGACTCCTTTTGGGTGCGGGTATACCTATTTTGAAGACTCTGAGACTTTGTGGTACATCTACGGGAAATGCTCTCTACGAAGAAGTCTTCGCTGCTATTGTGAAACATGTAGAACAAGGTCATAAAATAGCGGAAAGCTTCTCGGCTATCGATACCAAAAATGAATACTTCACACAAGACTTTTTACAACTTCTTGCGGCAGGTGAGAAAACTTCTACTATCAACAAAGTTTGTGGCAAAATCTCCATTCAATATACCCGTGAAGTGGATAATTCCGTAGCCACTATGGTAAAATTTGTTGAACCAATGGCTATTTTAGTCTCGGGAGTGTTTGTAGTTTGGTT
Organism: Candidatus Altimarinota bacterium; assembly: GCA_028687815.1. GTDB lineage: Bacteria > Patescibacteriota > Gracilibacteria > BD1-5 > UBA2023 > CAIVSN01. Next base: position 1,319 of record JAQTZK010000008.1, read on the forward strand.
TGCTTTCGCGATCTTCAGTGCGGTACTCAAGATTACGGAGACGGTGAGTTAATAGGTTTTTTTCTTTACTCTCTGCCTTGCCCGTGTACACTACAGCGAGATGAATTTCACAAAGAATATCGCACCAAGTCTAACTGCTACTGGGTTCACCCTTATAGAGTTAATCGTAGCCATGTCACTCGTCATGATATTGTTTGTTTTTTCTGTAGCACCCTACAATTTTTATGCTGATAAATCCAGAGTACGACTCTCAGTGGAGCGAGTGGAACAACTCATGAATAAGGCAAAACTTTTAGCTGGAACAGGATATGCTCCTGAAGGGAAAAACGTGGATTTGGTGGTACATATTGGGTCGGGTTCGCTCGAAGTAGTCATGTATTCTATTCCCACAAATAGTCCAGTGCCTCCTATTACTTCTCCTGATAGAAAAATAGTAGAAAAGATGATGCTTGAATCCAATGTAATTATTTCACAGATTGGAGGTGGATCAACGGTATCGGGTATCGATATTGTATATCGATCACCAACTGGTATTTCTCAAGTTTGGGAAACCCCTAGTAGTTCGGTTACTCCGATACTTCTCTCAGGAACGACACTTTCAGGTGGTATACTTGGAGTGAAGTGAGTAGCCACTTGACCACTTGCTAAATCATTTTGAATCATTCGATAATTATGCGAAATTCTCCTACTCGTTTGCTTTCTGCTTCCTCTGCTGGTTTCACCTTAGTCGAGGTTTTGGTAGCGATTTTGATTTTTGGTCTTGGGCTTATTTCTGCATTTGTACTTTCGAGTTCTGCCAATTCACTTTCTATGAGGTCAAAGCAAGAAATTATTGCCACCAATCTCCTTCGAGAACAACTAGAATTATTTAAGAATATCCGAGATACCAATTTTTTGGCACTTCGAGATTTTGACTCGCTCCGCGGGGTGAATCCAACATGTGTTACGAGTGCCTGTAAGATTGAATTTTGATATGCGGCCGTTGGTACAAAATATACTCCTGGAGCTCCGCCAGTCTACTATGTTAAAAATATTTTTACTACTCCGACGAATGTTTTGAATGGTGATATGCCAGATGGAATTCGAGCGCATCAAGCTATGGTTTCTTTAGAATCAAGGAAAACTCTGGGAACGACTACATTTCGATATTGTCTTGATAGCTTTGGAAGGTATCGACTTGATTGTGATAGTACCATGAAGCCAACTCCGTACTATGGATTTATTCTCGTGCAACCACTTAAGACTGAGGGTACTAGTACTCCAAAATTCACTGTTGATGCTGCATTTCGAGTAACTGCGTATTTTGCGACAACCGAAGGGGGATACCGAGAGATTCCTATATCTACCATTGTTACTGATTTTAAAAAATAGTCTATGCAGTTCTTTGATATTCATCACCATAATTTTTCTCAAAATCAAAAAGGATTTACTTTGATTGAGGTTATTGTTGCGATGACGATTTTATCGATAGTTCTCGTAAGTGTCTTTGAGGTATATTCCAATATCGTAGTGATGAGTAAAAGACTGGAACTCGATCGAGGTCTCCAGCAAAACGCTCGAACCATTGTAGAAACTATTGCCAAAGATATTCGAGATGGAGGAATTGCATTTGAGTGTTATCGTCCAAATACTACCTCTCCTATTGGTTGTAATAGTGGACCACACGATACGGAATATTCTGGAAGTGGTACGTCACTTTTGGTTCTACGAAGTAGTGCATGTACCAATCCAACGGATTGCTATATACAATATTATCTTGCAAAACCTACGGCCACTATTGGAGAGGTTGCCTGTAATGATGTGGATGCTGCTACACCGGGACTTTGCTATATTTCTCGTAAAATGGTATCAAATGGATTGCCAACTGGAGATTTATTGCGCTTGAGTGATGCTTTTACGAGTGTATCACAATTACGATTTTATTTGAGCGGTATTAGTGCCGAATGATTTTCCAGCCAGAGTGATCAAGAAGGAAAGGTAACCCTCAACTTTACTATTGGATTGGCACCAAGACAAGGACTGAATTCCGAAATGGCAAAACGCACCGTCATCCCAGTACAAACCACGATCACCCAAAAACTCTACCAGACTTCCAACTAGAAAATATGATTACCGATTCTCATTTTCCCATACGTACTTCTCGTTCTAGTAAGAAGGGCTTCTCTACTATTTTGGCCTTACTATTAACTGGTTTTCTCGTAACCCTCGCGGCAGGAATTCTGTTTCTTTTCTTGTCTGAAAATCGTATCAACCAATCTCTATTTAGTGGAACCGCCGCGTACCATGCTTCTGAATGAGCCTTGGAGTACGCACTGCTCAAAATCAAAAATCATCGAGAATGATTTTCTGATGAACTCGCTCTCAAGGGAGACGAGGGGAAAATTCTTGCCAATAATTCTTCGCGTGACGCAAATATTGGATACGAAATTATAGCAAAAGGGACGAGCTATTCTGGGATGATAGCTCCAGGTAGTTTTGAGATTATTCCATTGTTTCATGAAGATGGAAGGGTGCTCAAAACAGAAGATGGGAAAGTGTGGAAAGATCCGAGAAGTCCCATTACGCCAACTTCTACTTCACCGTTTTACAATCGAGTGGCACTTACTGATTTTGACCTCAAAATTCTTGCAGGAGATCGAATCGTTTGGAATGTTATTGGAAATAACTCCTTGGGAAATACTTTTGGAATATCATGAGTCATGTATACCACATTTCCAAGTCCACTTCCACTTGGGACTCAGGCGCAACAAGGTATGGTGAATGCTACTTCACTAGGTACCTATCGAACGTATCAGTCGGGAGTACTTTCTGAGACTACCAAAACCGTAGGAAGTTTTATATCGAGTTTTGATGAGAATTATCTGGTGCTCTACAACTCCAGTGCTATGGCCGTTAAGTACTCACTGCAATCCAAAAACGCACTACCGTTTACGCTCCCAAAAGTTCAGATTATAGCGAGTGGAAAAGTTTCGAACTCCATGATTAATTTACAAATGACGGAAGATAAATCGCGACTCTATGATATCCTCAAATATAGTCTCTTCGTTCCGCAGTAGGAAGTCTCTGAAAAAACATACCTTAAGTGGTATGTTTTTTTGTAGGAATACTGTATTAGTACTCTCCCATTTCAAAGTCCCACCCTCCAGTCTTTTCATTGAAATAGTAAATAACTTCAAATTCCTCACTTTGTCTTTGGTAGTCTTTGGGGAGATAAGAAATATATTTCTTATCTAGGAGTACCTTGGCATTTTTTGCATGAGTTCCCGTGTCTCTAAAATAGAGTGCATCAGCATCTTGGATATATTTGAGATTCATTTCACGAACTGATTTGTCGAGATAGCTGGAACAGTAGGATGAGATATCAGTACGATCGATTTCCTCCTGATTATCTCATAGTTCTGTCTTAGCTTGTACGCGGATTTCCTCTATTTTTTTGAGGAAAGCTGGTGTGAGTTTGACCTGATCAGCGAAAGCGGGAGCGAGTACGTCGCGTAATTCTGCGGTTACCTTGCGACATGTGCTATTGGGATTACTATCCATACTTTCTGCAATAGAGAGAAACATGATGATAGCCTTTTCACGTCCTCCTGTTTTTCCTTGCATAATAGCACTCATGAGCTGAGCACCTCGTGGTGCTGCAGCATGTGTACCTGCTACCCGAAACCATTTGGAAGCAGCTACCGGATCATGGTTGTTCCAATAAGAAACATAGCCAAGATAGTAGGGAATCATGGCTTCCGTACAAGGTTCTGCTAAATCTTTGTTGCTATAGAGTTTTCATAAATCATATTCTTGAGAAATTTTCTCAATTTTTGCCATATCACAATTGTTGCGAATTCCTTTGTTTCCAAGATCTATTGCTTCCTTGATATGGAATTTTTCGTCTTCATTGGTCAAAGTTTCATATCGCGTGTTAATATCAGGAATGAGGAGCATTCCTATTTGGTAAGGATAGGTGAAGTGCGGAGAAAGGTCAGTTACGAGATTGAGCATCACTCCAAGATATTGTTTGTAGTCAGCTTTGATAGCATTCGAGCCAATATATTGTATTGCACTGAGCCAATAAAAGTCAGCAACTACGGTTTCCATGCCCATACTTCCAATTTTTACCACCTGTGCTGATGGAATAAATTCTGGATGATCAATAAATGATCTTCGCAAAGTATTATGGGCTTGGTAATTGATGCCAGTAGAGATAGTATAAAAACCATATATTACTCCAAGAATGAGCGCTACGGAAATTCCGAGACGTAAGTTTTGTGTGAATTTGTTCATATTAGATTCAGATTCCGTCTTCGGAAAAATCAGGTGGTAAAATACTTTTTTGATAGTTGATATGGAGTCTTCGTTCGTCGCCTTCCCCTTCACTTTGAGCTACAATTCCGGGAATATTTTTACTTCCGATGTAGTCATGCGCTTTTTTTCGTTCGTAGCTGGTGAGTTGGTGGAGTGTCATAGAGATTTCTTTTAACTGCGCTTCAGCAATCTTGCTATCTATATAACGATAGAGTCGCTCATCTTTTGCTTTGAGATAATCATTTACTTCCACGTGGACCGTGCAGTGGGAGCCGATGATTTTTTCACACATTCGAGAGAGAAGGTGTTTGGTATGATCAAGGGTCTGTCCGTGTACTCCGATAAGAATCTTGGAATCAGGAGTTTGAATCCTTACTTCATAAATATGTGCTACTTCGTCTTGGCAATTCAACTCAATAGTATCAAGAGCGATACCCATCTGTGTAAAAAAATTTTGTACGAGCGGGAAGAGAACGGCTTGCATGAACGTAGTATACACAACTGATGTAAAAATAAAATATCAAAATAAGTGAGTTTATATATTTCTCATTCCTCAGGATATCTGTGTACGAAATTTTCAAAAAACTTGAATATCAGCAGTCTTTTGGTATAACTTCCCCCGCACACGGAGGATTCGCATAGTGGTCGAGTGCACACCCTTGGAAAGGGTGCAGGCGAGCAATTGCCTCAAGAGTTCGAATCTCTTATCCTCCGCCATTATATACGTAGTAATAAAAGTCTAGAAATGGACTTTTTTTGAGCTTAGTTCGGTCATGATTTTTGACAATAAAGAACGAAAGGTATAACATCGGTTAGTAATTTTACTTTTTATCAATTTGTATTTTGAACTTCCAGGAACAAATCGCTCATGACAAACTTCAGATCATGAAGTCACGAGTGCTCCATTCATCAAAATGAGCTGAGGGTACTGCGAGTCATGTTACTCAGGTAATTTCAACAGTTGTTGCATGACCACAAACCATCGAAATTGCAGGGAAAAAGATACTGGCAATGCCACTGGAAACTATATCACTCACCCCAGAGCAACAAAAGAAATTTGATGAAGCTGGTGGTCTCATGAATCCATCTTCAAAAGTATCAATGGCGGATAAAAATGAAAATAAGATGATGTATTGGACAGAAAGTTTTGAAAATCTCAAAGCAGAAATTGGCGGGACAACGTATGTAGGTTTTCAGCTTTTCAAAAAAGTCTATGAAGCCATGCCTCAAATTGCTTCACTCACTCAAGAAGAAGCCACAAAAAAAGGATTATATCCTACAATACACTATCGAAATCATGAGGCTCGTAAGTGGATGGCAGAGATGAACGGTTGACATCTCGCAACTCTCGATAATAGCCATCAAGGTGAACTTCGAGATATTTACGAGGCTGCAGAGTGAACGACAAATAACCAAAAACTAGCCTCCATGGGTCTCGTGCCACTCGGTGCGCGAGATCCAGATAACGCAAAAGTATCTGAAATATGTGATTGGGTAGAAATTGGCTCTGGCACTCTTAATGATAAGGGTTGGGCTATTTGATTTTTAACACGGCTTGGTAGAACAGATTTAAGTAGTGCACAAAGCCTAAAGCGATGGGCAGTCAGTTCGGTTGTCGTTTTGGATAGATAGTATTCTTCTATTTTACTCCCACCACTCTTAAATATAAAAAGTCCAGAAATGGACTTTTTATATAGGAAATCTCGAAGAAATATGAGCAGATGCTTGTCTATTTTTGATTTTCTCATACGATTATTTCAGATTTTTTTTCCTTCAAATATATGAACCTTTTTATCAAACTCTACCTTATCGCCTTACCCATTTTCTTTCTCATAGATATGACTTGGCTTGGTCTCGTAGCTACAAGTTTTTACAAATCCCAGATTGGTTTTTTGATGAAAACTGATATCAATTGGACAGCAGCAGTTATATTCTACCTACTATTTATAGTGGGTTTGGTAATATTTGCTATAGAGCCAGCCGTATCTCGGTCTTCTTGGACACATGCACTTATTTTTGGAGCGTTATTTGGTTTTTTTACCTACGCAACCTACGACCTTACCAACCTTGCCACCCTTAAAGATTGGCCACTCTTGGTATCTCTTGTAGATATGACTTGGGGTACGGTGCTTGGAGCTTCGGTTTCACTCGTTACCTATTATATTGCGGTACATATCGTATGATAGACTATTTTCTAGTACTCGCTCTCATTCTGTTTTTCTACATGAATCTCTGGTTCATCGTATCGTTGTTACGAAAACGAAATGATGTAGCCGATGAGGCGTGGGGGTTCGGTTTTGTAGTGCTTGCTTGGGCATCATTTCTGCTTGGAACTGCGCAAGATACTCGTGGAATTATCGTGGGTATTTTGGTGAGTATTTGGGGTACTCGTCTGGCTTGGCATATATTTCGTCGTCATCTTGGACATAGTGAGGATTATCGCTATGCCAAATGGCGAGAAGATTGGGGGAAATGGTTCTATGTTCGTTCGTATGTTCAGGTATATCTTCTGCAAGGAGTGCTTTTATTTCTCATCGCCACTCCTATTTTGCTAATCAATCAAAGTGCGGGAGTGAGTTTGAATTATTTGGATGGAATAGGTATTTTCATGTGGATAGTTGGATTTGTGTTTGAGGTAGTGGGGGATGCTCAGTTGGCTCAGTTCAAAAAAGATCCTCATAACAAAGGCAAGCTCTTGCAAACTGGATTATGGAATTATTCTCGACACCCAAATTATTTTGGAGAAGTACTGCAATGGTGGGGTGTTTTTGTACTGGCTCTTTCGGTGTCGAATGGCTGGTTTGGCATAGTTGGTCCTTTGATGATTACTTTCCTGATTCTCAAAGTTTCTGGTATTCCTCTGCTCGAAAAAAAGATGATGGAAAATCCAGCATTTGCGGAATACCAAAAAAAGACGAGTATCTTTATTCCTTGGTTTCCCAAGTAAAGAACCCGTCTTTTGATGCAAAAATACATCGCTCTACCTGGTAGAGCGATGTATTTTTTTATCCAATCAAATCTCGCCCGTTTCGGATCATCATATATCCCCAACTCCAGAAAATAATAATTCCTCCAATAAGCACTCCAAATCCAATCCAAATATTTCCGGACATTTCTCCGATAAATCCATATCGGAACAAATCTACCATATGATAAATAGGATTGAGATGACTGATAGTTTTCCAAACTCCTTTGAGAGAATCTGCAGAATAGAATACACCTCCGAGATAGGTGAGTGGTGTTAGAACAAAAGTAGGAATCAAAGTCACACTATCAAAATTTTTGGCAAAAAGACCGTTCACGAGCCCCATAAATGAGAAGAGGAGTGTTGTTAGAAAAATGGCCAAAATAGCAATAATTGGATGCGCCACTTGGATATCTACAAAGAAAATCGTCGTCAGAAAAATAATGAGAGCAATAATCAGTCATCGCACTACTCCTCCCGAAGCAAATCCAAGAGTGACTGCCCAAGCAGGAATGGGAGCGACGAGCACTTCTTCGATATTTCGCTGAAATTTGGACATATAGGTGACCGAAGCAACATTGCTGAAGGCATTGGTTATCACTCCCATCATAATAAGTCCTGGAATGATAAATACCGCATATCACACTCCTTGAACTTCACCAATCCTATCAGCAAGAAAGGTTCCGAATACCAAAAAATATAAAGCCGTCGTAATAATAGGTGGCAAGAGGGTTTGACTCCAAATCCTAAAAATTCGAGTCACTTCTTTGCGAGTCATCGTGTACAATGCTATGAGAATCTGAGCTGAGGACATGGTATTATCGGGTAAGTTGTACAAATAACTCTTCGAGTCGATTGGTTTTGTTGCGGAGACGGTGAATCGTGAGTCCTACTTCTTGAAATTTGCGAGTCACCTCATCCATACTGGTAGTATCTCGAAGCGTGATTTCTATACTTCCACTATTTTCATCGAGTAGAGGATGGAATGCTTTGAGTCATTTGAATTGGGCTGGTGTGCAAGTTTCTACCGTATCTATGAGGTAGGATTCTTGATCAAGACTCGAAAGAAGTGATTTCATCGTTCCTACTTTTACTATTTCTCATTTATTGATGATAGCTACTCGATCACAGAGCGCCTCTGCTTCTTCGAGATAATGGGTAGTCAGTACAATCGTGACCCCTTTAGCATTGAGTTCTCGGAGAAAATCCCACATACCGCGACGAAGCTCGATATCCACCCCAGCCGTTGGTTCATCCAATATGAGAATCTCTGGCTCGTGCATAAGAGCTCGGGCAATCATCAGTCGACGTTTCATACCTCCCGAAAGCGTTCGAGCTTGATCATTTCTTTTTTCCCAAAGTCCCAGATTTTTGAGATTTTTCTCCGCAATGGGAAGTCCTTTGGTGCGAGAAATTCCATAGTAACCAGCTTGTCCCAAGAGAATATCAATGATAGTATCAAAAATACCAAAATTGAATTCTTGCGCTACTACCCCGAGTCGAGATTTGGCTTCAACGGGATGACTTATAGTATCAAAGCCACCAACTTTTACAGATCCTTTGGTGGCTCGAATCAGACTCGTGATACATCCTATAGTTGTTGATTTTCCGGCACCATTAGGTCCAAGAAGTGCGAAAAAACTCCCCTGAGGAATGGAGAGATCGATGCCCTTGAGTGCCATAAATCCATTGGAGTAGGTTTTTTCTAATTGCTGAATTTCAATAGCGAATTCTTCTAATTTTGATGAATGTTTCATGAAGTCGAATGACAAAGTTTTGAATTATATCTTATCGTAAAAGGGAAGTGCCCCGAGAAAATCCATTTTTCCTACCGGAATACCATGACTTCTGAGATTGGCATAGGCCATAGAAAAATGAAAATACAAGTTTGGAATATTCATCAAAAGTATACAATCGTGTCCTTTGATAGCTTTATTTGGGAGCCAGTGGAATGAGACTTCTTGTGCATCCACTGCATCAGAATCCATCGGACTTACCGAAGTAACAAATGCGAGAGTGGAATCAATTCGTGTGATGAGCTCCGCGAGAGAGGCTTCGGTATCCATCATACTTGGTGCCTCTACGCCGGATATTCGGCTTGCTAAACCCTTGGCGTTATCAGACACGGATTGAATTTGTCGAGTAAATGAAAACATGTCTGGAGCCAAGGTAAGTTCGAGAATAGTAGACTCGGAAACACTAGAATCGGTAACATGTTTTTGAGCAACTTCGAGAATATGCTTAGTTTGATGGAGAGCTCGAGTAGCAAGTACGAGAGCGTCAGTATAAGTAGCGTGTGTCATAGGAAAAATGAGTAAGAGATTTGTTATAAAATAACTGGGAATAGTAGGATATTTTTTTGTTAAATCAAGAAGAAGTACTGAATTTATAGATTTATTTGGGATGGAAAAATTTGTGAGAAAGAGCGAATAAGTGATCCTTATTTTTTTGACTCAAAAATATATATATGCTAGATTAGCAAGGTAAATCAGGATACATTTTATTTTGCAATTATCTTAATATGGGAGCAGAAAATACCAATGATGTTGTACCAGCTGCATCAGTACCAAAAGAATCTACCAAAGAAATGATCAATCGAATGATGTCGGATAGTCGTATGAATCGGGCAGAGCTTCAAGAACTAGCTACTCGCTATGAGGCAGAGAAGGCAACTATTGAAGCGGAAACAAAATCACAAGTTGAAGCTCTTTTAAAAACTACCGTTGATAGTATGTTGAATGGGTGAGGATTGGAACTCAACAAGGATAATATGAAGATTCTTGAAAAATTTCTCGGAGGTAACATTCCAAAGGATATTGCAGATCGTATTCTTTCGGGGGAGGTCCTTACTTTGATATCTAAAAACAGCAAGCTGGTAGTTAAAACCTTACTAGATGCATTTCGTGGATTTGAAGGTACTGCTGGTGTTTCTGCAAAAGAGTCGGCAAATATCTGGAAAGACTCTGCCCGTGCTGGCTATGTAAATCTTGATGTAGGTAAGAAAGATGCTTATAGAGCCTTGATTACGAATGTAATGAATAATCCAGACTTAGGTGCAGCTGGAAGTTATGCAGACCAAGCCTTAAACTTAGCTCTTGGAAATACATCGATAGACAAAGGAGTAAAAATGGCAACCATGAAAGATGAGTCTGATAGAATGGCAGTTGTAGCAGTTTTGGAAAATATCATGATTCCTTCTACTCAACCCAAGAGTACATCGGGAGACGCTTCAAAAAAACCTGAAGGAGCAGTATCAGAAGTATCTCCGAAAGTTGAAACTTCAACAACTCCTGTAAAATCTGCAGAAGCTAAAGGAGAAGCTGGAGCTTGAGAAAAACCAGTAGATACTCCTATTTCCACTGAGAAAAAATCGATTGATACTCAATCACTCGAAAGTTTTCTCAAAACTTACAAGCATAATGGAGATAATTTTGGTGCCGAACTTCAAAAAAATACAGAAGCTTACTGAGTAGTAAGAAATGTACTAGGACTTGCACCAACAGCAAGTTATAAAGAGGTTCGAACTGCTACTATGGCTTTGCAAACTAAACTATGACTCAACCCCGATGGTGCATTTGGATCAAAAACTTTGGCGGCTTATATAAAAGCAGCACCAGAGACACCGGTTGCTACGGTTATTCCTCCAAAAGTTGAAGCTCCAGTAACTCAGGCAAAGTCTGCAGAAGCTAGTCCAGTGTCAGTAGCGAGTACTAGTTGAGTAAAACCAGCAGAAACCACCTCTGCTTCAGTAAGTGCTACTCCCGTAAAGACTAATGAATCTGCTGTTTCTATTCCAGCAATATCAGAAACTCCTGCGGCAACTGTTGCATCACCCTCAAAAACTGAAGTAGTAGCCCCAGTGTCACCAGAAAAATTAAAGCCACTCATGGAACGTGTAGATGCTGCAGTGGTCACAGCACTTCAAGAACGTGGACTATCTTTTGTGCCAGTTGGAGACAAAATTCGATTAGTATATAATCCAAAATTTACCTATTCGCTTGGTACTGATATTTCAAAAGTTGAAGCATTCCGTGGATATCGTTCTAGTTTTCTTGTAGACTCTAAAACTGCCAGTATTACCTTGGTGCCAAATGTATCTGCAGATAACAAAGATTTGCTACTGAAATTAACTGACATAAGGGCAGAAAAGCCAATACAATACTTCAAAATTTCTCAAGTTTCTACGGGGGCTCCTGAAGGTCTAAAAGCTTCAGTGCAAGTTCCACCAATACCTTCTAGTTCAGTAGAAGCTCAAAAAACTCCAGATGTAACTCCTGCTCCTGCCTCGAAATCTCCAACTCCAACTGGCGTTATTTCTGTTTAAAATTAAATAAAAAAATAGGTGCAGATAGCACCTATTTTTTTATTGAAATACGTACGATATCATCTGTTGTCTCAGTACGGTTTCCCAAAAATCATTCACTTCCTTGTTATCACTTAACCTGAGTATACAAGTATATTGTGGTACTTTTGGCATGAGATCATTCCGTATAATTTGTGCGAGTGCAAAAATGCTCATTCGCTTCGAAAAATCGTGAGCAGAAATATATTTCTTACTCGCTCACCAATTTAATACTTGAAATAATACATCTGAAGCATTTCTCTTGGTATCGATGACTGAGATAAAATCTTGAGGTCATCGCACAGCATCAATAGTAGCCTGCACTCAGGCTGATACTCACTTTGCGAGTATCTTGGCGGTGAATTTTGCTCATAAAAATCAAATTTTTGTCACCATTCCGGCGGCGTTCGACGGAGAGTTATTGGAAGTTTTTGACATGAGGCAGGGATTAGTCTGATATTATTTATAATTATAAAAATATATCTGTCAACAAATGACGATGTATTGCGTCAATATAAGAAATATATTTTCTTATAGAATTAGTATTCATATACTACATAGTATGTCTACTTGTCATTTCGTTCAGCAACTTGTTCCTACGCCAGTGGGAGTACTTACCTTGATATCAGATACTCAAGGTATTGTGAGAATTCTTTGGCCAAATTCGAGTGAAAAATCTAATTTTCTTGCTTGTTCAGGTCAGAATCTTCATCTTTCACAGACTATCATTGCTTTGGAGAAGTATTTTTCAAGGCAATCATTTTCACTTCCAGTATTTCATACGAGTGGAACTGATTTTCAAAAATCTGTTTGGAAGGCGCTTCAAGAAATTCCGTACGGTACTACTCAAACGTATGCAGAGATTGCATCTAAAATCGGTAAACCTCGCGCCATACGCGCTGTAGCTACTGCTATTGGCAGGAACCCTTTCTGTATACTTATTCCTTGTCATCGTGTTATTGGAACCAATGGGGAATTGCGTGGTTTTGCTGGTGGACTTCCAGCAAAACAATGGTTACTTGATTTTGAAAAAGCTCGATAGGTAACTATTTTTAGAGGGTATCACTTATTGACATACGGATATTCTTTTTTATAGTACCAAAGCCGAACCACACAGAAGGAGTTAAAGATGGCAAATATCGAATTTAGTGGTGTTCCCACTGAAAAAACAAAATTAGCAATGGTCCTAGCGCAAGAAGGGCTCAAAAATATTGCTGAAACACTTGCAAATGATTCCAATACTATTTTTGCGGGCATCCATGAAATTCATATCATGCGCCAAGAAAATGAACACTGGGATCCAGTTTTCTCCTACACAGAAGGGGGACGTGAAGTTGAAATTTTCGATGTATGGGACCTGATTTCTCGAGTACGGGTCGTCAAACACGGAAGTATCGTTTCATTGGAAGGGCAAGAGGGACAAAGCTTTGATTTTATGGTGATGATTCTCCATAAAAGTACGGAGTATTTCATCTTCGGAAACAATTTGTATGGCACTTTAGAAGATCTGGAACAAAACGAGGAATGGCTCATTGCCAAATCTCAATTCGTTACGTTGGCTGCTGCTCTGGCAAAGGCAATTTCGGGCGATGATTAGTTTGTTTGATTTTCTATAAGTACTTGACAGATTTAGTTCAAATGCTTATATCTCGACTCAATATAAATCGCCCTTCGGGGTGATTTTTTTATTATAAAATAGCATTAAATAATGTCACGTCAAATAGTTGAGTCAGCTCGTAAGATGGAGTAGTATCACTCTATGAATACCACAAGTACATTAGAGGCAGAGATTGCCAACGAAGACCTTCAGTGAGAACTTCAATATACACTCCCAAAAATCCGGACCTTTGTTCTCGGAGAAGATATTGATACTAAAAAAGTTCTACAACAGATGGATGTTTTTCTTAAAAAGGAGTTTTCTAATTCTCGGGAACATTCGGAACGTCGTTTGGAAATAATTTTTTATTCTCTGATCACGAAACTACGACTTTTTCATATAGAAACCCCTGAAATTAGTCGACTTTTTCGACATTTTTTACGAGAAATGGATATGGTTGTTCGTAAAATTACTCATGAAATCCAGCAAAATGAAGATCTTTTACAAACGGTAAAAAAAGAAGGTTGGATACGGGGTATGAGTTGATATTTTAACGAAATTAATGCGAGAATGCGTATTCTTAAAAATACAGTTCGACTCAATCAAATGCAAGCATTTTTGTATGTGTGTGAAAATTATATTCATATCTTAGGTAATTATTACAAGGATATGAGCATGTCAAATCGAGTCCTGGAGCTTTATATTACTCGGATGAACATCAAGGGAAGTCGATATTTTTTTAGTAAGGAATACGGTTTATATATTGGATTCTGAATTTTTCGAATTATTTCGAACTACGGTACTAGTTTTTTGCGCCTTTCCATTACTTGTTCTATCTCTGTGATATTTTTTGGGAGTATTTATTGGCTCGCAGACTATATGGCTCCAGTAGATGTTCGAATGATAGGTAGTCTTTCTGATCTTTCGAGTTACTTTTTTAACTCTTTAGTTACGATTTCTGGTCTGGGAATCGATGCCTCTCCACAAACCGCTCTGCAACGAGTGGCTATGGGGGTTAATACTATTTATGGAATGGTAGTTTTTGGAATGTTGTTCAACGTAATCTCAACAAAATTATCAATGAATAGCTAAACTAAGAGTTCACTTCTTCTGTGAAAAATTTGATACAGTTTCGTCCTCCATTTTTAGCACTATAAAGTGCTTTGTCAGCTCGTGTGATAATTTGATTAGTGTAGTCTGGTATTTTTACTTCTAGCGTCTCAGTTTTGAGGTATTCTTTTGGAATATCCGTAGTCACCATCTGAGTAATACCAAAACTTGCCGTTATAGAAAACTGTACTCCATCAGCAGTGGTGAAGATATGTTTTTCTAGGGCATTTCGAATTCGTTCACAAACTCCCTCTGCCTGTTCTGAAGTCACATTGGATAGGAGTCAAAGGAATTCTTCACCTCACATACGGAAGAAATAGTCATTATTTCTTGGTGCAAAAATATCACTTCGTGTACCAGATAAAATAGATCCAAGGAACTTGATTACTTCATCACCAACTGGATGTCCGTAGGTGTCATTGATTTTTTTGAAATGATCAATATCGATCATAATGACACTCATCGGAATTTTAAGTCGATTGAAGTCCTCGATTCGAACATTGAATATTTTGAGCAAAGCTTTGCGATTGAAGAGTCCTGTCATAGGGTCGTGTTCTGCGATTTCTTCAAGTTGCGCATTTCGTATTTGTAATTGTCTGATACTGTTGATAGATAAGGAAAGCTCGTGTTCCTTGATCATATTTTTGAGTTCGTTATAAAAATAGGTAGTAATAGCTATTTTTTCAGTATCAGTCAAAGCTCGTTGTTCTTCAATGTTATCAATAGCCAAATATCCAACTGCTTGCCCCAAACTATTCTTGAATACATAAATAGCATCCACAATGCCTAGTCGAGAATCGGATGGGTAATTGTAGATAAATTCTCTTCCTACACAGGCTTCTTTTGCTATCTTCATTTGCTCAAAAAGCGCTTCCTCTCGGATGAGTGAATTACTTCCAATTTCATGAATAGGAGTCATTGCATCTGGATGTTCTTCGTCTGATACATCTTTCCATATCCCTACATAATCAAAACCAAGTTCTTCAGCGAGATATTCGAGTGATTTTTGAATAATCTTGTAGTAGATAAGAGAATCATCCTTCATGTCACTATATTTATCAAGCAACTGAGTCCTGATAAAATCCAATTTTCGAGAATATTGCGTATATCCATCATTGAAAGTACAAAGAAAATGAATTTCATGTCGAAATTTTTCTAACATGTCCGTGATTTCTTTTTCAGCTTCTCCTAGTTGAGCTGCTTCTACAAAACTCATAATAGCATCAAATTTTTGATTGAAGACTCTTTCTATCTCGCTAGCTCATGAAACTATCACTCATACTTGTCTTGCTGGATTCTCACTCAATTGAACTTCAGTAACTACTGAAAGTTGGCTTTCTTGAGGCACAAAAACCGTTGAAGGAGTGGTCATGTTGCGGATTGAGGAGATACTTGTAAGTATATGAATATAGCAACAATATTATATTGTCAACCTTTGCTCTATTGCCTTTGTATTTTTTGAGAAAATTACTACACTCGACGAATTGTATTCTTGTAGGCCTCTATTTATGACATTATTCATTCACAAATACCAAAAATTTCAATTTCCACTGATTTTAGCAACAGCTTTTTTTGATATATTGGGTATAGCAATTTTACTCCCCATTCTTCCATTCTTGATTCATAATTTTGGAGCAAGTGGAGCTTGGGTGGGATATACTTTGGCTATTTACTCAATCGGAATGTTTGTCGGTGGATTTATTTTTGGGAAATTATCTGACAAATATGGTCGTAGATCCATGCTGATTATTACTTCTATTTGTAATATACTTGGATATCTGACGGTTATTTTTGCCCCGATTTGGGGACTATTTCTCGTATTTGTTGGAGGGCGATTTATTGCTGGACTCGCTGGTTCTGGAATTGGGGTAACTCAGGCATATGTTTCGGATATATCCACCCCAGAAAATCGTACCAAACAAATGGGAATGATTGGGGCGATGTTTGGTCTTGGATTTTTAGTAGGACCAGCCATTGGAGGTGCGATAGCATTGGTTTCTTATACTGCAGTGGGAGTGGCGGGAATGATTGCTGCGGCAGTGAATCTCCTGCTTATCATTCTCTTTCTTCCTGAGCCAAAGAAACATGTCCATGTGGATGAACTTCAACTCGTACCAGGGAAGCGAACCAAGCTCATGATGACGCTTTTTATTCTTTCTTTTTTTACTACAATTGCGTTTTCTCCGATTCAGGCGATTTCTACGCAGTATAGTATCGATAGATTTCAGTTTGATGCTCAGCAAATTGCCTATGTTCTCATCGTTATTGGGTTAACGAGTATTATATATCAAGGATTTTTGATCAAATATGTTCGAGCACGTTTTAGTGAATTATCCATGATTCATCTAGGAATTGGGATACTCGCGATAAGTTTTGTCTTGTATGCGTACAATGCGAGTAGTTTTTGGCTCTGGTTTATTCTTCCGCTTTTTCCTCTTGGGATGGGGGCGATTCAGCCATCTATTAGCTCCCTTGTGGCTCGTGATGCCAAACAATCAGCAGGGAAATACCTCGGTATGAATAATTCCTATATGAGTCTTGGAAATATTGCCGGGCCGGGAATCGCGGGACTTCTGTATACCCAATCCATCACCCTTCCATTTTATGTGAGTGGCTGACTGTTTGTAGTGATATTACTAGGTACGTATTTTTTGCTTTCGGATGAGGTAGCGCAAGGGTAAATTATTTCTTATAACCCTTTCATGCTTAACTGGATTTTTCCAGTTTTAGGATCTATGTCGGTGAGGCGAACTCGAATACGATCTCCTACATTTACTATATCGGTAGGATTTGCTATGAATTTATCAGCCATTTGGGAAACATGTACGAGTCCATCTGACTTGAGTCCGATATCGACAAATGCTCCAAATGCCACAACATTTCGCACGATACCATCAAATATATCTCACACTTTAATAGAGGTTATATCTATCTTTTTCTTCGCTTTGGTATGAGTACTGCTGATTCGTTTTTCGACACCAATTTGCTCATATGATTGGAGAATGAATTCCAGAGTTTTTTCGGTGCAATCTGGGTAGAGATTTTGTAATACTGCTTGATGTCGAGAAAAATCTGCAGGGAGAATACGGTGTTGTATCATATGCTGTGCTAGCGGATACTGATCTGGATGAATATCGGTATTGTCTAGTGTTTCTTGACTCTCTGGAACTCGGAGAAATCCAATAGCCAGTTTGTAGGTCTTTTCTGATACTACTTTTTTGAGGGCTACTCGAGATTGGTAGGGGCGATGATGGTAGATTTTTTTGGCTTCTCGCTTGTCGATACCAGATATGTGAGCAAGGACATACATGGAGGCACTGTTCACATTGATGCCCACTTCATTGACCACATCTTCTACGACATATCCGAGTTTTTCGGAGAGCTTTTTCTCGGCAATATCATGTTGATACATACCAACTCCAATACTTCCCACGGGCACTTTTACCAGCTCAGATAGGGGATCAATATAGCGACGACCAATAGATACAGTTCCACGGTCGAGGACATCTAGGTCTGGGAATTCTTCTTGGGCGATGGTACTCGCACTGTATACCGAAGCTCAAGACTCGTTTACTACTACCACATCTCCATGAAATATATCAGTGATACAAGCGCAAATTTCATCACAGCCAGTTCCATTTCCTACTACAACAGTATCAATCGGATATTTAGCAAAAATAGCTAATAATTTGGTATTGAGTTGTGGTTCTTCGTGGAGAAATACTTTGTCAAAAAGAATAGGGTTCCCGAGTGTATCTAGAATACATATCTTACATCCCATGCGATACCCTGGATCTATGGCAAGAATGGTCTTGTCATATTCTGGCCGTGACATGAGGAGGGCTTGGAGATTGGTCTGAAATGATTTGATAGCATCATCTTCTCCGAGATCAGAGAGCTCGGATCTGATTTCATTTTCTACAGAACCAAATAGGGCATCATATCCTATCTTGAATGCAGATTCTAACTCAGTAATAAAAGAGATTCGTTGTCCAAGTAGGTGCGCATAGGTATTTTTGGTGTTCTCAAAAATGGACTCGTCTTTTGCTAGTTTGACCGTGAGAATTCAGAGATTCTCTCCACGATTGAGGGCTAGGATTTGGTAAGGTTTAATACGCTGAATTCGAGTATGGAAATCAAAATACAGGGCAAACTTGTGAATCTGCTCCGTATCCTTTTGGTTGAGTTTTTCGAGCATTTTATCACTTTTTTTACTCGATACGATGTTGCCGGTAGCATGAAGACTCGCAATGAGGGTATGACGAAGTGTGGTATTTGATGAAATTTCAGCTCCAATAATTTCTATCGCTCACTCAATAATTTCTTCAATGGGGTAGTTTGCGAGTAAAGCTTCAGGAATAATCTTTGAATTTTTCTTGATACTATCCGCCACCACCTGAAATCACTTTTCGATGGCGAGCATAGCTTTCGTTTTTTTCTTGGATTTATAGGGTTTGTAGATTTCTTCAACCTCTTTGAGAGTGCGAGCGCTTATAATATTTTGCAGGAGCTCGGGTGTCATTTTCCCGAGTTCTTCTATTCCATTGATGGCGGTTTGTTTCGCTTTATGGAGATTTTCTTCTTTGGCATGAAGCTCGATGATGGACCTAATATGATTCTCATCTAATCCTCCTGTTCGCTCTTGACGATACCGAGCTATAAATGGTACCGTGGCTCATTCTGCCGTAAGTTCTAGGACTACGTTTACTTGATTTGGTTGATATTTGAGAGACTTAGAAATAAGTTCCGTATAGTTTGGTACAGTGAGTATGGTTTCGGTCATGAATCGTTGGTAAGAAGAGTGGATGAGTATATGAAGAAGATGAAATACTACAAAAATCCCCCTGAATTTTACAATATTTAGGGGGATTTATGTTATTTTGTTGATTCAGTTGTGACGAGGAGTTGGTTTTCGATAGTAGTACTATCGATATTTTTGAGTTTTTGAATTGCGATTGGACTGATGGTTCCATCGGGGTACATCTCGGTTTCGTTCATACCTGTAAGCTTGACGAGGGCTTGCTTGAGGATTTGGCTCTGAGATTCAGTGATAGAGCTTTCGTCGTTGATAACCGGAGAGGATTCAGCTCTCAGCTTTTTGTTGAGGGTGCTGACTACTTTTTTGTATTTTTCTTGACCGAGTGCGCCCATTCCGAGCTGAGTAAGTCGAGTAAGATTGCTATCAATCACTTGGTCTTGTGCTGCTATTCGTGTACGGATAATTTCTTCAGGTTTTTTAGTTTCTAGGGTTTTGATATTTTTTGTGAGTTGTGATTGTGTAGTTATAGATTGGTAGAGTTGTTTGAGTCGTTGTTCGAGATTTTCTCGTGCGAGTTGGTGTTCGGGATTTTGCCGGAG
Organism: Candidatus Altimarinota bacterium; assembly: GCA_028687815.1. Classification (GTDB taxonomy): domain Bacteria; phylum Patescibacteriota; class Gracilibacteria; order BD1-5; family UBA2023; genus CAIVSN01. Next base: position 20,987 of record JAQTZK010000008.1, read on the forward strand.
TTCTTGGTATCCGGGACTTCCGAAGAACTCTGAGAGATTTTTCTGGAGTACCTCGGGATCTTCGGTTTTGAGATCAGGGAGTTTGAGTTTTGGGAATTGATTGACGGGGAATTTTTCTGTGATTTCTCATTGAGTAACTCTCGACATAACCCCAGTGATTCGCTTTCGTTGTTCGAGCTCTTGTCGACTCAGGGTGAGGCTTTGAAGAATAGTATCCGCCTCGTTTACGTTTGGTACCGGGCTCGGAATACGTAGACCGTCCTTCTCACGGAATCGTTCCCCCGATATGGTCATAATCGTTCGTTCTCCCGTAAGGAGGGCAGAA
>JAQTZK010000083.1 GCA_028687815.1 Candidatus Altimarinota bacterium
CCAATGATGGATTTGAACTTTCTGAGATTGACTTGGAACTCCGTTGACCAGGAGAGGTTTATGGTGTACGACAGAGTGGACTGCCAGAATTTAAGATTGCTGACATAAAAGATCTGGAACTTGTTGCAGAAATTCGAGAAGATATTGATAATCTCAAGTAAGTATGTTACTATATAAGAACACACTATAGACTTTTGTCATTTAATTTCACTAGCTATTCGACAGAGGTACCTATAATGTATTTATATATTTTTTAATTTCATTCACATGAGATTTACACAGAATACCAAAGGTTTTACCCTTATCGAATTGCTCGTTGTAATTACGATTATTGGAATCCTCGCAGTTGGAGGAACGGCTACTTATACAGCTCAAATTCAAAAAGCTCGAGATAGTACACGAATGACTGACTTGAATGCTATCCGATCTGGAATCGAACAATTCTATCAAGACTTCACGGAATATCCTGGGGTAACTGATGTTACTGAATTTACAGGTTCTGGTTCTCGATCAGTTCTTTCTTATGTTCCAAAAATCCCTAAGGATTCAAAGGCAGGTCAAAAATGTGGTAAGGGAGCAAATCCACTTGCTGGAGCTTGTGACTATATTTACAATGTGTCTGACGATACTAACGGTATTATCAAGGGTCGATATCGAGTTTCCACTGGATTTGAAAATGCTGGTAATGTCGATACAAAAGCTTCAAAAGATGGTGGTAATGAAAATGGACGATTTGAACTTGGCCTTCAATTGAATGCAGCTGGTGCCTCAACTAACTGTGAACGTAATAATTTAGTAGGAACTTTTGCTTCCTCAGTTACTCGAGTTATTGTAGCAGGAGATTGTGATGCTGGTACGGCCCCAACTGGTGCTATACTGATTTCTGGAAACTAATTTTACACAATACTAAAACCCGGTTCCCACCGGGTTTTTTCTTGCCATTTTTCGGACTCGGAGTAGCCTGATTCAAATAAACTAGTCTTTTCAAGCACTTTCCCCCATGCTCGCTTATATCCGTGGACCTATTATCCATATTTTTGATACCAAACTTACGATTACCCCAGAGGGAATTGGATTGGGATATGAGATACTTTGTCCTATTTCTGTTTTGAGTTTGGCACGAATCGGTACCTCGGTAGAACTTTTCTTGCATCATCATATTACCGATGTATCTCAGACCTTGTTTGGATTTGGGAGTCCTGATGAGCTCGCTTTCTTCCGAAAACTGCTCAAAGTAGATGGAGTTGGAGGAAAAACTGCTCTCTCCCTTCTCAATCTTGGCATGAGACAACTTGTCCTTGCTATTGAAAAATGAGATGAAAAAGTTTTATCTGGAGCCAATGGGGTTGGCAAAAAAACCGCACTCAAAATCATCGTTGAGCTCAAAAAGGAGCTCTCAGGAGATATGCTCTATGCGGATTCTAAACAAGTCCCACTTGCTCCACCGCATCATGTACAAATTATCGATACCCTCGTAGGTATGTGATACGATAAGACGGCAGTTCAAAAAACGGTTTCTCAAATGCCAGCAGATCGAGAAACCCTGCAGGATCAGGTGGTTTGGGCCATTAAACAACTCTAGAAGAGGAGACCTCTGTAAAATGCGAACTTCACGTTCAAACTTTACGTTTCCTCGTTCAACGTACGGATGTACGTTTCACTGCGGTACGCAGTTTTCACGCGAATTTCATCATTTTTCAGAGGTCTTGGAACTTTTCAGAGCTTTTGCAAATCTGTGATTTTCTAAAATAGTAAAAAGTTCTATACTGCATCCATGAAACGTATTCTTATTTATACCGCAACTGGCGAATTTAATCTTGGGGACGAATGTATCCTTGCGAGTGAAGTTGCCTATTTACGAAAGAGATTTCCCGAAGCGTTGATAGAAATAGTGACTTACAACCCCACTAGTACGCTCGTCCCAGTTGATACGCAAGTCCAAACTATCTCCTACTTTCCTAATAATCTTCGGAAGCATCCACTCAGAAATGTGAAGGCTTTTTTCCAAAATATTCTCGCCATTTATCATGCTGATTGTATTATTGTAGGAGGTGGAGGTATGTTTTATGATACGGAGTTTGGACAATCTTTTGATCGACTGAGACGAACGTGGAGTTTGCGATTTTTCTTCATGCAACTCCTTAAAAAGCCAGTTATTTTTTGGTCAATTGGTATTGATTTGACTCATGAACATCTCCGTCAAGTAAGCTGGTGGTTTACGTATCAAAAGGCAAAAGTCACAGTTCGTGATGGATTTTCAAACAAACTTTTGAGTGATATCGGGGTGACCTCTGAACGTATTTGGGATCCAGTTTTTCTCTGGAATTCAGCTACACCAGCTTTATCAAAAGGATCTACTACAGAAATATCAGGCAAACGCGTAGGTATAGCACTTCGATCCGGCTATTTACTCGATGAAGCAGAAAATATAGAGCGTATAGTAAGATACCTCCAAGCACATGGTTTTGAGGTGATTTTTCTATCGCATTCGTTCCACCCAACCAATATTCTTTGTAACGATGATGAGGTTTTCGAGGCAGATGCAGAGCGATTTCATGTGGCTTCCACTAAAACGATGCAAGAAACCTTAGATATCTACCCAACGCTCGACTTTGTTATTAGTATGCGGCTTCATGCCAATATTTTGTCGGTTGTTCATGGAGTTCCATTTTATTCTATATCGTATGGCAATAAAACTCGAGTATTACTTCAAGAATTAGAGCTTTCTTTCATCCAAGATGCCAAACAATTTCAATTTTCGTTGTTTCGAACTCAATTCTGGCAACTCATAGAAGCAGAAGGGGAGGCAGAGTTTGCCATCAAAGCAAAATATGATACAATACGTGAAGAAATTTCTACCTCTCTTGAATCATTATTTTATGGATATTAAATCACTTAGTAAAAAATTATCAGTTTTTGGTGCAAAAGCTGCGGTCGTAAGTACTTCTATGTTTGAAAAAGCTGGAAAATTTACAGGAGATATGTTGGAGAAAACAGCTGATCTCACTTTCGATAAAATCAAGACTACCCAGTTTTGTATTCAAAACGCCGAAGCATTTGATGAAGTAAAAGGACACAAAAATCTCGTATTTTTTGTGGTGAGTGATCGTGAAAATACTCAAAGTAAAGCTATTGTTGGACGTATGCCACTTAATGTCGGTAAGGCATGGCAATATAGTGCTACACTCAAAATTATCTACGCACTTGATCTTCCTGAGCTAGTTCAAGCGCTCGATGTTGTAGCTCCATGTGCTTGTATTTATAAAAATGGAGAAATGAAATATCAACTTACTGGTCCAAAACTTGATATGTTTCTCGAAAATTTTGATATTTTTTGTGATTGGGATGAGGTTGTGATAGCTCCAGTAACATCTACTTCTACTCCTCCAATAAATGATACAACCACACCAGTGGTTGAAACTCCGCCAGTAGTCACACCTCCATCAGCTCAATAATTCCTCTTTCTATGATACTCCCAGTTACCCTCAATGAGTGGCTCCTCGCTGTCCTTATCACCGTATTCGTGGTCGTCGGTGTTTATATTATCTTAGTACTTATCCGAGTAGTATCACTTCTCAATCGAGCTGAACGAATGATATCCTATGCTGATCGTGTTGGTGCTGTATTACAGAGTTTTGAGGCAATTCCTTCAGCACTTGTATCTATAATACGGCAAGTGGCCCTCGGATTCTTGGATAAAGGATCAAAAAGTAAGAAAAAATCGAGTACAGCAGAGTAGGAATGGTAAGCATACTGGCATATAAAAAAGAAACGAATGTAGATTCGTTTCTTTTTTCTTTCACACAAGTTTTACGCATGTCCTCGGAGAAGATCTTCATGTATAGAATTGGCTGCTAGACAACCTTCCGCGGCACTCATTATCGTTTGTTTGAACTTGTTTGAATTGGTCGTCACATCACCTGCCGCATAGATACCAGGAACACTCGTTGCTTGTCGTTTATCTACCACAATACAACCAGTTGCATCTTTTTCTGGACCGAAAGCATCTATAAGCTTAGTATCTGGATCAGAACCAATGGCTACGAAAATTCCATTCATCGCGAGAGTGGTGCCATCTTCAAATAGCACTCCTTCAACATTCCATTGTCCTTGAATCTCTGCTACTTTCTTGTTGTAATGAATCGTAACGTTATCTCGTTTTTTGAGTTGATCTACCCATACGGTTTCAGCACGAAGCGTTTCCCCTCGAACAAGTACATGTACGTGGGCGGCAATTTCTGAGAGATAGAGTGTTTCGGTTATAGCTGCATCACCTCCACCCACCATTCCGAGTACTTTGTTTTTGAAGAAATTTCCATCACAGGTGGCGCAATAAGATACTCCTGAACCAATGAGTCGCTCTTCTCCAGGAACCCCAAGTCTTCGATATTTATTTCCAGTTCCAAGGAGAATATTTTTAGACTCAAATGTTTTACCCGTAGTTGTGGTAACGGTAAAATTTCCAAGGGAACCAGTTACTGACGCTACTCGCTCCAAGAGTAATTCTGAACCAAAATGGAGTGCATGTTCTGCAAAAGTATCCATAATGGCTTTTCCAGAAGCAGAAATGGTTCCTGGCCAATTTTCTACTTGATGACTCGTAGCGAGGGCACCACCAGGGAGTTCACCAATTATAAGATTCTTGAGTTTGTACCGTGAGGCATACATTCCTGCAGGGAGTCCAGCTGATCCGGCCCCAATAATAATCAAATCGTACATAGATTTTTGATACACAA
>JAQTZK010000084.1 GCA_028687815.1 Candidatus Altimarinota bacterium
GCTGATCCACTTTTGGCAGTTAGAGCGGAGGTAAAATTGACCAAATTTGGTTCACTTATTTATCGTAGACCTGGACAAACCGTTGGTCGAGAGGTAGTACGAATTATTCGAAAATAGTGGGGGAACCTCAGCAAAATGCGAACTTCTTGTTCATTTCTCCGCTCCTCGTTCGACGTGGCGCTGCCACGCCTCACTCTGGTGCTCGAAATTAACTTCGAATTTCATTATTTTTCTGAGATTCTGGGAGATAGTATAATAAAAACCAACCCCGCAATTGCGGGGTTGTAACGTTCAGAAGGGCTTTTGGCGATCGTGATTTCCCCGAAGCGGAGCTATCACATCGCCAGTATTTACCCAGCGAGAACCACCTGGGCTCCAGACTTGAATCTGAAACCGGTTGGCACTGTCGGAGAAGTTGACTTCCCCGTTTCTGTCGGTAGTACCTTCTTGGTTGCCGTAGCCTCCAGTGCTGAGAGCACGAACGCGTACGCCAGATCCTGATTTCACAATAGTAATTGTGGCCATGAGATTTCTCCTTTCCCATTTTGGGACAATATTTGCCCGAAATGGGCGTGGCAGAGAAATGCTAGCAGATGTACTCGAGAATGTAAAACTTTAGAATAGGTTTTTAACCCAATCTCTCACATTTTTTCAGATATTACGAATTCTTTCTTTATAGTCAGGAATCCAAGTAATCTCCATGAGACAGGATTCATTAAGAGTATCTTTCTCTTCTGGTGTAAGAAGTGGTCCTACTGCATGTATGAGATTATCAAAAGAACGTCGTGCGAGTACTCCTCCATCCAACTTGCTTACGATAGGCAAACGCATAGTACAATTACCTATGAATGGCTCTTGAGACTCTGTATTTTCTATCCGTGCTATACAGAACAATATAGAGCCATGTACTCATCGAACCCGAAGCGAAACCTCCAAATTTTTACCAGTTGTTGATTGATTGGCATTGCGGTTACTTTTTGTAAATTTCAAGTGGAGAATATCACTCTTATGGAGATCGGAATGCTTTACTCGAGTGAGATGTTTTCCTTCTTTATTGCCATTAAGTTCTAGATTTTTTTCAAAGTTTTCTATTTCTTTAAGAATAAGTGAATCTTTGGGATGTAGATTATATCGAGGATTCTCTGGTAGAAAATCGTCGGGGTGACTGGGAAGTTTGCTCATGTTTTAGTGAAAATATTCGTAATTGACTATATCAATATATTGTTTTGAAATATTTTTCAAGGATAAAGCTAAGTATTTTGTCAATACCAAAGAAAAACCCCGCAAGTGCGGGGTGATAGTGACAGTCCAATTCTTACGAATCAGACGTGATCTGGAATTTCCAGAGTAGATGGAGCCTCTTTGGCATATACGCACGCATAGTCAATTCTTGCTCGTATAGTGGCAGGAAGTCGGTGTCGCTTTTTTTGACTTTTTGCTCGTTGAATGTCGTCACCTGTGCGTTTTTCCGTTGCAGGGATTACATTTCCAGCGATAAAAAATCCTTTCACAAAACGTCTAAAATTCATAACCAGTCGTTCTTTCTTTTGGTGTATATTAGTATTGGTATTGGTGGCATCTTCAATAGATGATTTCTCGCGTTCCCCGTAAACTCCGGAATTCCTGATTAATGGGGAGCCAAGATTGTTCAGAATGATCCCGTACACTAATTTGTGTACGACTCGCAACATCTACAAATGTTACGATACCCTTTCTATTGGTCATTCCTTTTTGAGGCTGATCTGGACCTTGGCTTTGTGCCAAAACCAAAACTCCCACCAGAGGTTTGCCCGAGTTGTTCAATATAGTCAGGTTAGCCAATTTTATTCTCCTTGAGAGGTATTTGAGCGTTCGTTATGAGCGTTCGACGGTACTATAATAGGATTAATCTTTTTGGCAAATGGTATGAAGAAATCTCTGAAATTTGGGATATTAAAGCGCTGTAAAAAAAATTCTGATCAGAAATAGTATCCGTTCAGAATTTTGTAAGTGAGTGATTGTTTTCTAAAAATTTCTCGCTACTACCACTCGAACTGTCCCTTCTCTGGTAAGTGGCAGAAGGGCATCTGTGAATTGTCCTTCAAAGGGAATACATCTCGTAGTTGCCTTAAACTTCTCTTTGATTTCCTTTTCAAATTCTGGATTTTGATCCCATTCGTAGAGTCCAAATTTTCCAGATTCCATAGCTCTTCCAATATCTTCCATGCTGTAGCAAGGAACGGTATTTTCTTGAACACGCTTTTGACTTTCGGTGAGTAATTTTGCTTGTCATTCGGTATTCATTCGTGCAACAGTTGCTGCCACTTCTTCAAGCGTAATGACTACTTTTTCTCCTGTGATTCGAGAAACTACTACACACTTTCCGGCTTCTCGATCGCGCTCTCCACATTCGATTCGGATCGGGTATCCAGATATTTCCCAGTCGGTGATTTTTTGTCCGAGTCGTGCATCACGGAGGTCGAGTTCTACTTTACCGTTAGCTCCAACGAGCGCTCGGAAATATTCTCCTTGAACGGGTACTTCACTCGCATCGGCTCCAACAATACGACGACCAATCTCTCGTGCATATTCCCCGATAGCTTCCGTATTTTCTTTGGTAAAAAGCGGGAGAATTACCGCGTGGAATTCGCTCATTTTTGGAGGAATGACGAGTCCTTTATCATCCGAATGACTCGAAATAATCCCTCCAATTGATCTCGTCGAAAGCCCCCATGAAGTATACCAAGGATGAGTCAGAGCTCCATCTCTATCCTGATATTTTACTCCAAAACCTTCCATAAACCCCTGTCCCAGGAGGTGGGAAGTACAAATTTGCAATGCCCAACCATTACTCATCATTGGCTCAAAGGTATAAGTAGTATCAGCTCCAGCAAACTTTTCACTCGAAGTTTTTTGTCCCGCAATTCCATCAATTGCCATAATGTCTTGAATTGTTTCGATGTAGACTTTCCAAAGAATATCGAGGGCGAAAGCGTCTGCCTGTGGTCGATTTTCGTGAAGCGTATGTCCTTCTTGCCAGTAGAATTCGGCAGTTCGTAGAAATGGGCGAGTTCGTTTTTCCCATCGAAGCACCGAAACCCATTGATTATAGAGCATTGGTAAATCACGATAGGATTGGAGTCGATCTTTGAAGAAATCACAAAATAAGGTCTCGGAAGTAGGTCGAATAGCGAGAGGTTCTTCTAGGGTTTTACCACCACCAATAGTGACGACCGCAAGCTCCGGAGCAAAACCTTCTACGTGGTCTTTTTCTCGTTCGAAAAAACTCATGGGTACGAGCATAGGAAGGTAGAGATTTTGTACTCCAAGACGATCCAGTTTTTCTTGCATAGTTTTCTGAATTCGAGTCCACATGGTGACTGATTTTGGAAGAAATGTAATGCAACCAGGAGTAGGAGAGTACTCAAAAAGATCTCAGGATTTTGCGACATCGAGATACCATTGTGAGTAATCTGCAGAGCGGGAAGTGATAGCCATAGGAACAAAGGGTGAATTTCGTCGTGAATTATAGCGAAAAGCAGAATTCTTCAAAGGGCGAATCTGGAAAAATTCAAAAAACTATTTTTTCGAGTCAAAAATGTTCGGAAATGGGCGAGCTTTCGGCATCAAAACTTGCTTCTTTTTGCCTTTTGCTTACTATCTGCACGTTTTTAGGAAATAATCGTCGGTCATGAAAATGACCGCTCGCCCAGGTGGTGGAATGGTAGACACGCAGGTCTCAGAAGCCTGTGGGAGCAATCCTATGTGAGTTCAAGTCTCATTTTGGGCACCAAATCATTTCCAAAAACGATTAGAACTAATTTTTTTTTATGAAAACCGCAATGCAATGCCGTGTAGGAACGGTGGTAAAGGTTGGAGCTGATTTACTTTTGGTGCTCAAGTTTGAGATTCACCGAGGTGGACGTGGAGCTACGAATATCAAGGTACGATTGAAAAATCTCCTTCAAGGAAACTCAGTGGATCGAGTATTTGATAGCGAAGACAAGATGGAAGATATCACTCTTGAGCGAGTAAAATTTGAATTCTTGTACGAATCAGCTGGTTCTTATGCGTTCATGAACAAAGATACTTTTGAGCAAATTGAACTTACCGTTGATGATATCGGAGATGCGGTTAACTACTTGACGGAAGGTCTTATTGTAGACATTCAGAGTTACGAAGGACGATTTATTGGAGCGATTCTTCCACAACGAGTAAAACTCAAAGTCGTTGAGGCAGATCCTGCGGTGGCTGGTAATACGGCAGACGGAAAAGTAGATAAACTCGTGAAGCTCGAGACTGGACTCGAAATGCGAGTTCCTGGCTTTGTAAACAATGAAGAATATATCATTGTAAATACAGAAACTGGAGAATATCAGGAACGAGCGAAATAGTCGCTTTGTTAGGAGATTCCCCCCTTTGAGAAATTGAAGGGGGGAGTTTTTTTATACCTTACTCTCCCTCACGAACCAATCTTTCCTATTGTCAACTTGCCCCCCACCCAATATCTGCTAAAATCCCCCTCAAGTTACTCACTTTAAGTAACACATTATTTCCACTCTTTGTATGAATATACAAAAAACACCAAGGCCTTCCGAACAACCAAAGACTAAATACACCTTTGGCTTCACCCTCATCGAGCTTATCGTAGTCATTACGATCCTCGCCATCCTCGGAACCATAGGATTCCTCTCTATCTGAGGATACTCCTCCAAAGCTCGTGACTCAGCTCGTATATCTGACGTAGCAA
>JAQTZK010000009.1 GCA_028687815.1 Candidatus Altimarinota bacterium
TCACTCACTCGTCTGCTTATTTACAGGAGTGAGTGAGATATTTCCCTTTAAATACTTGATGGTCTCCATTATTTTTTTACCATTCACCATATTAAAGAAATACACCCGATTGTTACTCCCCTCAGAACTAATAATAACATCGTGAATTCCGAATATTTTAGAGAGGAAAGATTGGCTATTCTCTGTATCTGCAATTTTTTCCATCGGTAGAAATGCGTAGTTCTTAGTCAAAAATCCTTCACTGTAGAATACAGAGCCATCATAGATTTGATACAATCTCTGCTTCAAATCAAGGTAATTAATGGTAAATCTCACGATAAAATATAATAGTACCGCTCATACGAAAAAAGTAGCATAGAATGTTTCATCTCCTCAAGTAGCTAAATTTACTTCTGGTGAACCATTTATTTCTGGATAATTGGGAGCATCAGAACTTTTACTTATTGCTCCTATTATAAAATAGATGAGAACTACACTGTTTCCCACAATACCCCGAAGGCTCTCTCCAAATATTCAAAGAAAATGAGGTCGCCCTTGTTCTACGAGATGCTCTTTTTTGAGTTTAAAGCCATTTTGCTGCATTCTTATCTGTATATCTTCGTATATCTCCATGGGATTATCTATACTTTTTAGGGTAATTTTTCCCGTTCCACTTCCCGCCGTCTTAATGGAAATCATACCAGTTTTACATACCAAATGTTCAATAAATCAGAGATGGACCGTTACTTGCGTAATTTTGTCTACTGGTATATCGACACTATTATCTGAAAAAACACCCCCATGTTCATGCTTGATATGAGTAGATGTAAATGTGTAGTTTTCTTTTTTAAAAACTATCAAGGAGAAAGCATAGCTAATACCGGCTAGAACCAGTAAAACCATGAAAATTATGTAGAAGTCGGACTGAATGAGGGTCGCAACTGCCGCGAGCGCACAAAGTCCTAGAAATACCCACAATCCTTTTCAGAATATAAGAAAGCTCCATTTATTGGGTCGAATCGAAACATTACCTTGATTACTTTGAATGAGCTTTTCTTCCTGAATAGGAGTATTAGTACTTTTCTCTTCGGCGATAATCGTAGTATTATATTCATCCATCTTTTGTATCTCGAAAACTTGTGAGCAACCGGAACATTTTGCATTTTTTCCTATTGATTCATCGGGAACACTGTATATTTTCTGACATGAAGTGCACTGTGATTTTATGGACATACAGCCGTTGTTACGATATAAGATATCTTTGACTATAGCGCTAATCTTATAAAAAAACAAAGAATGTGCATATTCTTTGTTAGTTTTTATAATAATCTTAACTTTTGACTTTATTAACAATACTAGCATGGGTACTTTCCAAATTCCAGATATTCCTGACGATGACGTACAACCAATGAAACCTGATCTCAGATGGATGACAACTATGCTCGCTATAATACTGGGGATATGTATTTTTACATTTGGACTATTTTATTGCTTTTCATATTTCGTTATTTCCAACTTCTCACTCGATCAAGAGAAAAAGTATTTTTGAGAGGTTGATATCCTATGAAAGGAAACCCCTTTTGATTTCAGTAAACTATCTTACCAGGTAACTCTCCCACAAAATATCGAAGTATTGGTGGTAGAAAGTAAGGAAATCAATGCCTTTGCCTCCATTTGAGGAAAGGTGCTATTCACAACTGAAATACTGAAGAATTTTAAAAATGAAGAAGAATTTCTTTTTATACTCGGTCATGAGATAGAGCACATAAAAAATAGAGATCCCCTGAAAAGCTACTCATTTCATATGCCAATTTATCTCACATTTCTCGTTCTATGAATGGATATGTGAATCGAAGTAAAACGAATAGAAAGTATTTCTCGCCCGTATATGTCTCGTCAAGTAGAATTAGCCTCAGATATTGGTGGAATAGGGTTGGTAAAAAAATATGGAGGAAATACTCGGTGCATTTTGCCATTTTTTGAGGAGCCTACGTCACTATTTGAGAAGTATTTCATGGTCACTTCTACTCATCCTACCAATCAAGCGAGAGTTGAACAGATTATAAAAATGGGATCGGAAGATGAAAAAAATTGTCGGGAATGGAAATATTAGTAACCACTTGACCATTTAAAAAGCAGTCCTTTTCTGGACTGCTTAAACATATCTGAGCATATCTATACAATCATACTCAATTCAATGTTATATAAGTTCTCTGGCAATCTACTTCCCTCGCCTCACAAAGTGCATCATATCAAGCATGGTATACGTCTTCTTCGGCAATCCCGCAATAACGTACTTATCATCCAAAATACTTCCGAGTTTTTCAAATAAGCCAAGTTTCATCATGAGGCGTGCATCCGTGTATCCTACATACATCTTTTCATATTCCTTACCCCCTATAGTAGCCGTTGGATTTGCTACATCTATCTGCCCCACGAGCTGGGGTGGAATATTGTTTTCGTCATACTGATAGTAAAACAAGAGTCCGAGTTTTGGATCATTTTTGATTACCAAATCCTTCCCTATGGTCATACTCGCGAAGGTTTCCTGACTCACTATGTGAACTTCATCAAGAAAAGTTCCCGTAGGCTCAAGAATCCCCGTAATTCGGATTTTTTTAACTCCAAAGAAATCTGTAAGTTCGGAACCTACCCCCTTAATCAATCCCTCTCGAATCATCATATTCGCTTCGGTGGGTCCGAGCACAAGCCCTCCATCAGTAAAGTCCATTACCCCACTCTTGAGACGGAGTCCTTGTGGCAATCCCGTGGCATCTACCATGATTTTTGGGAAATTTCTCGCATCAAAGCCAATTTTGACTTCAGTGGTAGAAAGATACGTCTTGATGCCGTCAGTCAAGCCAAGCACCGTTGTAGTATATGACTTAACGACTGGATTGGTACTCGTAGAAAATTGAGAAAATTCCCAAAACACGAACACAAAAAATAAAGTCATGATTACTGGAGCTATCACGGAGAGGATATTCACTCGCTTTGGGTTAAAATTCTTGAGTAAGAGCGAATTTGCTACTACTGATACGGAAGAAAGCGCCATCGCAAGACCAGCCAGTTCTGGCTTTAGGACAAAACCAAGGGTCGCAAAAGCTCCAGCAGCTACTGGAATACCAAGGACATTGTAGAACAGAGAGAAAAACAAGTTTTGCTTGATTTTCCCGACGGTTTCTCGACTGAGCTTAATAGCCGTGATCACATCATTCAAGTCATTTTGCATAATGACAATACCTCCAGACTCCATCGCTACATCCGCACCATTTCCCATAGCCATACCGAGATTGGCTTGTACGAGTGCTGGAGCATCGTTGATTCCGTCACCCACCATCGCTACTCGAAAACCAGCTGACTGGAGTTTTTTGATCTCGAGGGCTTTGTTTTCTGGGAGTACTTCGGCGAGGACATGTTCTATGTGTACCTGCGAGGCAATAGCATTCGCGGTACGAGCATTGTCTCCGGTCATCATATATACCTTAATACCCATCTTCTTGAGGCGTTCCACCGCTTCGGCAGAGGTGGCTTTAACGGTATCTGCAACGGCAATCAGGGCCAGTAATTTTTTTCTATCTGCAAGGAACATCACCGTTTTACCGGCTTGTTCGAGCGCTTCGATACGAGTCGTATCTCCCATGGAAATGTTATTGTCCTTGAGGAGCTTTCGGGTACCGAGATAGTAGAGAATACCTCCGATATTCCCCGTAACTCCAGCTCCTGGAACCGCTTCAAAATACTCAACGGCATGTTCGGTAGATGTATGTTCTTTTCCATACTTGACGATGGCTTCCGCGAGCGGATGTTCAGATTTTTGCTCCAGTGATACAGCGATTGAAAGGGCTTCAGCCTCACTCATATCACTCGTCAAGATGATGTCCGTTACTTTGGGTTTTCCTTCGGTAATCGTTCCGGTCTTGTCGAACACGATTACGTCGATATTACAGGCCGTTTCGAGTGGTTCGCCTCCTTTAATAAGGATTCCATTTTGAGCTCCTTTCCCGGTTCCTACCATAATCGCCGTAGGGGTCGCAAGTCCGAGCGCACACGGACAGGCAATCACGATGACCGCAGAGAAATACAGAAGTGCTGTCGCAAACGAGGCTCCGAGCGCAAAATACCAAATCACAAAAGTAATCATCGCTATCACGATCACCATAGGTACAAAGACTGCCGAAATACGATCCGCAAATCCTTGAATGGGAGCTTTAGAACCTTGTGCTTCTTCGATGAGTTGAATAATTCGAGCAAGTACGGTTTCGGTACCAATCTTGGTAGCCTGGAACACAAAACTTCCAAGCTTATTAACGGTTCCCGCAAATACTTTTGCGCCGGTGGATTTCTCAACGGGCATACTTTCTCCCGTAAGCATAGACTCATCAATACTCGAATACCCTTCTGTTAGAATTCCATCAACGGGTATTTTTTCACCCGGTCGAACAATAATACTATCTCCCGCTTGTACGTCTTCGATAGCAATATCGATCACTTCATTTCCTCGTTGTACTCGAGCCGTTTTTGGTGCGAGATCCATGAGTTTTTCGATGGCTTCGGAGGTCTTTCCTTTAGCTTTGGCTTCGAGATATTTACCAAGAGATACAAAGACAATCAAAAATGCTGAGACTTCAAAGTAAATATTTGGTACTTTCATCCCCTGAAGACCAAGAATGGAACCAGTTTCTCCAAAAAATACTCCGTAGCTATACCAACTAAATATATAGGCAACTGCGGTACCTATCGCAATCAAGGAATACATATTGAAAGTCTTCATTTTGAGCGCTGACCAAGCTCCTGCGTAAAAATCTCGTCAAATAATGAAGAGTATTGGAGTAGCAAAAAGCAAAGAAATAAGCGCCATATACGGCATGAGGTATAGCTCATACGGTAATCGTGGAAAAAAATCATAGACCATGAAAATCGCCATAGGAAGTGCGAGTATCGCCCCCCAAGTAACACGAGAAATCCAGTAGGATATTTCTTTTTTTCGCTTGTCAGTTTCGTGACTTTTTCCTTGGGTTTGGGTGGTTGCTTTGTATCCAGCGCTCGCAATCGCGGCTTCGAGTGCTGGAATGCTTACGGTAGAAGTTTGATACTTAATATGAGCTTTTTCTGAGGCAAAATTCACACTCACTTCTTCAACTCCAGCAATCTTTTTGAGAAATTTTTCAATAAGTCCCGCACAACTCGTACAGTGCATACCTTCGATTTCGAGGATGGCTATTTGGGTGTTGGAGGACGGTTTTTGGATGGAAGATTTTTTTAATGAAGGAACAAGAGTCTTTTGTGACTCATCTTCCGTTTTATCTTCTGAAAGCAGAGTTGCTTCATATCCAGCATCATCTTTGATAGCGGATATGATCGCATTCGAACTGATAAGCTCAGGATCAAAGCGAATATGTGCTTCTTTTTTTGGGACATCAATCACTATTTCTGTGATTCCAGAAATATCGTTAAGCGTCATAGTAATTACCTTCACACACGACCCACAATGAATCGTTGGAAGGCCTATTTTAATAAGTTTCATAAAAAAGGCTTTTTAAAAGAAATGCGGTGGATAAGATTGACTATTTAGTACTCGATGAGGAATCATCACTTGCTTCTACCACAAATTTTCCTCGATACATCCCCATAGAACAAGAGAACGGAATTTCTCCAGAAGCGGGAGAAACAAAATCAATAATGTTTTCTCCAAGCTTCAGTTGAGCCGAAACATTAACCTTGGGTGCGGAGAATTGACTCGAACAAGAGTATGGATTTTGTGCATCAAAAATGATACGGATTTTGTGATTTGGTTTGATACGAACAAGTTTGGGTGAATATCATGAATTATCCTGTACCATACGGATTTCTTGAGTTTCCATGGTAGCAGGATCCACAGTAGATACGACGGTTTTTGGCGCAGAACCCAGAGAAAATAGCGTATACCCATTGGAAATATTAAATAATCCCATAGCAAGAACCAAAACCCCCGTGAGATGAAAAAATCGCTTCGCCCAAATACCTTTGACAAACGCTGTAAGTCCACCGATTCCAATGAGTCATGGAGCGGTTCCCAAGGCAAAAAGCCCAAGCGTCAAAGCTCCCACCACAAAACTTCCCGTCGTCATCGCGTACATTTGCATCGCGAGCGTAAAACCACATGGCAAGAAGAAGGTCAGAGCACCCGTCGACATAGCTCCGACTTTGGTATACTGTAGATTCGTTCCTACATTTTTCCCGAGAAACTTAGGGAGAGTAATTGAGGTATTGGCAAGTCTCGGTACAAGTCCTGTCAGGTTAACCCCCAGAAAAAGCATCACTCCACCAACTATGATCGTCATCCCTCCAAGAAAAGTGGTAGAAAGGCTCACCCATGAACCAAACAGTCCGAGTAATCCTCCAAGGATAGCAAAACCAAGTACTCGACCGAGATTGAAATACAGATGTGGCGCAAATCGTGTCCATCCAGATTGGTGCTCGTGAGATTGGTTCCACTTGGCACTGATACCCAGTACCAGTCCTCCTACAAGTGCCATACAGCTAGAAATACCAGCCGTAAGTCCTACCATGAAGGCAACCCATAGAGTTGGAGAATTTACCGAACCCATATTGCCCATGGAAATCCCGGAGGCTTGAATGAAGATATAGGCAATGTACAAGAGTACAACGATTGCAAAAATTTCAATATAGTTGTCAACGTTGGTTGAGAACCAAGGGAGTTTCTTGCTGACACCCATGCTATAGTCATTTTCCAGGATAATTTTCTCGATTTTCTTGATGTCAGGTTGGGTTTTACTATATTCAATGGTGAGAGTTCCGGCTGATTGATCTGCGATAACATGAGCAACATTTGGAACTTTTCCTATCGCTTTTTCCAGCAGCATTTCACAAGCACGACAGTGCATTCCTGATACAGGAAGAATAATTTGTTTCATAAAAGATTGAATGATGAGTACTTCTAAAAGAGTTAAGCAGATGAAAGTGCGGAAACTAGTTCAGATTTTTTACAGTCATTCAAATAAGGTCAGTGTAGCTCGACTTGGATTTATATCGATATTTCTTGAAAAAATCAGCCCTTGGGGTGATTGATTGGAAATTTTTTGGTTCAAATAACGCTATCCTAGGATAATTATCTCAGATTTTGATTTTAACCTCTTCGTAGTTGGATGAAAGCATGCCTTTGACTGGCATTAAATCTTGTGCACATTCTGTTTTGCCCGTCTGTTCGTTGGTTGAAACACAAAAAATCGACATTTCTGTCGCTGACACTTCTGAAGATTCCACATGATGTCCTGCATCCATGTGCATTTTTTGCATGTCAAAAGCGTGTACCAATGGTATGTGAGATACTATCAGGAAGCTTACCAGTACGAAAAATGTGGAAATCTTTTTCATGAGAGAATTAGCGATTGGAAACACTGACAATTTGGAGGAGTTCGCGTATGAAGGTTTCTTTTTCTTCGGGGTTCTTGGAGCTCAACTTATGTCCAGCACAAGAATTGAGGTGACTTTCGAGTACGAGCGCATTCGCACTGCGGAGAAATCCAAGTGCGGCGTTCACTTGTTGTGCCACGTCCATACAGTAGCGATCTTCCTCGACCATCTTTTCTATGGTTTCGAGAAGTCACTTGGTCTTCTTAATGTTGGTGAGAAATTTCTTTTTGTGTGGATCAATCATGGGAAGTGGTGAATTTGGTGGTGTTGTGACCTGGGGGATAGGTTATTGAGATTTGGGGGGAAGTCAAGAAGTGGTAACACTCTTTGTGTAAAAAACAGTATATTTAAACAGATATATCAAAAATTACTTAACTCTTTTGAAAGATAAACAAATGTTCGTGCATTATCAGTAAAAAATTATTTTTTTCGGAACTAGTCTTCCAAAAACCTGTAGCTTTACAATTATGTTGCACCTTTACTATGTCTTCTTTAAGCTCAAATCAAACCCTAAGGAAGCGCTCCATTACCTTAAAAGCCATAGGTTGATACATTTTTTTTCGCCTAGTATCCCCTATAAGAATCGAACAAAACTGACCTTGTTTTAAAATACGATAGCACTCTCCAGCTATTACTTCCATTTCATCACAAAATGCATCTATGTCATGAATATTTGATAAATCTCATGGAATATTTCCATCAGAATATTTTATTATATCAGCATACGGTGGATGATGAAGAACGAAATCAATGCTATCTGATTCTATTTCTTTCATTGCTATTCGTGCATCAGCATTGGTTATTTGTATTTCTGATTTTGAATCAAAGGTAAAATCTAACATCTCATTTGTAATTCTTACTGAGTCTGGATTTATATCAAATGAAATTAAATTTCTGTTCAATAATTTACACTCGATTGCCGTAGTGCCACCACCTATCATTGGATCTACCAATGTATCTCACTCTTTAGAGTAACTATTTATTAGATTTCTAACGACATCGGGAGACCAATTACCCCTATATCCACTTTTGTGTGTTGCCCAATTTCCTCTTCGAGGAAAAGACCATACAGTAGTACATTCAAGATCGAAAATTTCTGGGTTGAGTGGTTTAATTTTAGCCATTGGGAAGTAGTACATATATTTTGTTATAATTATTCATTAGATTAAATGAATAATTATAAGATTCTGTAAGAAAAAAGTAAGAAAAATGATTTCTGAATTGGATCTGTAGGCAATTTTTTAAATCTAATCACCGTGCCTTATTCAAGCTCGACAATATAACGAAGTGTAGATAGTAGAGAACTCTATATCAAATTTTTCAAACTGGAATGCCTATATTTTTTTAGATATATTGGAGATAAACTCCTGGATTATCAAAGTCAGTATTGATATATTTTTTGCTATTATATTCAGATGTTAATACGGTATTTTCTATACATTCCATCTCATTATCTCGACTCTTCCTCGTAAAATAGTATTCCCAATTACTTCCGCAAAATAAAAAGTATGTCATATTAGTATTCTCACGAATTCGATGATTTGGGAGACAATATAGTTTTTTGAATTTTTTCATTTTTTTCTTGTAATGAAATACAAATTTCTAGTCAGAGAAAATCAAGAATTTTTTGTAGACTAGGATTTTCGAAGTTCTTCGTACGTATAGCTTTGTAGAAGTTCTGTTTAGAAATGCTAAGTCTTGTATATATATCTGATTGCTTCAGATTGTTCTTTTCCAAAAAGTCTTTAATTTCTTTCTCTAACATAGATATGTTATTTGTTTTAAATAAATAGTCAACTAAATTAGTTTACTTTTTTCAATAATTTGAAGTTGCATAGCTAATAATGTTATACAACTCAGAATAATCTTTAGCCAAAGCTGAGAACATTTTTTCAAACATATATGCATCATTTCTATTATTTTTTTCTTGTAGTAGAAGGAGAAATCAGAAAAAAATTAGAAAATCTACCTTGTAATAACCATATCTATCAAGTTTATTTGCAAAAATATCTATATCATATTTAACAATTAAATATACACTTTCTAGACTTCTATTTCCACTTAGAAGTGCCTTAAGTATTCGCTGACAAACAGTTGGATTATATTTTTTCCAGAGTTTTGAGAAGTATATAACTAACTCTCTGATTGCTTGTTCATCATGTTCCCTCTTTAACATCCAGTCGACTATCCAATGAATATGTTTTGGTTGACGCCAGTGCTGTGTTCCATTTTTATCCTTATATTTAATAATAATATCATTATCAGATAATTTTCATGGAACTATACCTATGCTAATACCATTAGAAAGCTCTATTGTATCAATAAGAGTGTTAAGATTTTTGACCATATTTTACTTAACTAAATTAAATAAAATACCATCTTTTAACATGGAAATGTTATAAATATTTCCATTGGTTGCATTATAAGCATCTTCCAGTGGTCTTAATGTACTCTTCCAACCTAATCCATCCGTTATCCATAAGAGACTAATATTTTGTTGTTGCAAAGTCCTATAAAGTCCAGCAAATTCACCAGCAACTGCCTTAAGCTTACTTCATCAACCACCGTAAAAATTAGTTTCAATCAAATATATTTTCTCTCATGTAAATACTGCAAAATCAAATCTTCGTGCAGATTTATCACTTTTCACTTTCACTCACCAATTCTGTTCCATCCATTTGACTGTAGCTTGATCTTTCCATTGAAATCAACTTTTAAGAGTAAAATCTTTCACAAAATCACCGACAATATGTTCCATAAGAGTTCAACTTCTATTTTTTCGAGCATTGGTATCAAGTCCTGTTTCTATACCAAAAACATAATCATTTAAATTTGAAACATATTTATTCTCAAATATATCCTTTAATCATGAATTTCTAAAAAAACTCAACAAGTCTTGTTCTATCTCAGAAGTTAAGATATAATTTTTATTAAAAAATTTTGATGCATCAAATACCTCTTTTGTATCAGAATTAAGAACGAGCTGAAAACATTGTCGTACTGCCAAAAGTATAGGTAAAATCTCTCTTGTTTCCGGGTATTGTCTTACAATTTCAAGAAATTTCTTTTCGATATCTTTTTCTCAAAGTAAAGAATTAAGAATATTAAGTTGAATTTTTATTTTAAAGGCATTTTTCTTAATTTTTTGAAAGTCGGAATAAAATTCCCAAGTAAAAATTGTTGGAGTAAAAGTGGATGTAAGTGAATAAAAATTGAACATTCAATATAAATTAATATTTAGATAAATCTATAGTCAGAGTTCTGATAAGTACGATTTTGGTCTATTTGATTTAAAAAGTACAGCATCGAAATATTCATCCCCCAACTTCTCAGTTTCTTTTTTAATTATTTGCTCAATGTATTCTAAAGCTATGGGGTAGTTTTTTTCATATTCATTCTGATTTTTTCATTCTCAAGTTATTTTTTTTAAAAAAAATAAAATATAATAGGAAGCATGTCCTAAATATTTTTTTTCATCTTTCAGTTCACGCTTTTTTTTCTCTACAAAAAGATATATATTTATAGCTCTTAGTGCCTTATCGGCTGTTAAATCTGAGTTAAAAATTTGATCATATTTATCTGTAAAAATAACTTTCTTTTTATTTTTTGCCTCCATAGGTAGCTCTTCATAAAAAGCCAACATAGCTTGTCAAAGCTTTTCAGAATCTATTCTTTTTATTTTTTGCTCACTTATATATTGATTCTTTTTTCTTTCATAAAAAAATCATTTAGTTTTTAATTCCTCTTCTAACTTTATTTGATAGATATCAATAGATTTAATATCTCTATCAGAAACTGCATTTTGATTGTTGGTATATTCAGCAATTTTACTTTTAAAGTTAATGTCGGATGTTTCATATATACGACAAAGCACCGATACTTCTTTGAAATTTTCTGGATCTTCATCCAAGGCTTCTTTAAGAGAATGAATTGTTTGTCATCAATTAACCACCTGCAATCATTCTAGAGTTATATTTGGTGCAGACACCCTCGGGTCTTGAATTATTTTATTACATGTAATAGTAATTCAATTATTGTAAAAGAAAAATCTCAGACTTTCATCTGCGCTCAATGCAGTTCGTTTAATTCATTGATTTATTGTAGATTTAGATTGAGTTAGATAAATTCTCACATTATCATCAAATATATTCTCATTAATATTATTGTTTGCTATATCAAATATAGTAGCTTCACAGTTCCCCCTTAATTCTTCATTTTCTAGAGTTAATCTAACAATATCCTCTCATTTAACTTCAGCAATCAAGGCTTTGTAGCCATATCATGACTTCTCAAAATATCTGTCATTAATTGCACGAAATCTTCAATTTATATTTCTAATAGGCCTTGATAGTTTGTTTACAATTGTTGGCAACAGCATAAAATCATACTCAACTGATCATTGATATCTTTCAATTTCACACTTTAGTCTTATTGTTTCATCTTCAGAAAATCAATTATATATATTGGCTACAAAATGAATTTTAAATTTAAAATTAATATACTTTTTGTCTTGTAAGAATTCTATTTCTCGAATTTTATTCTTAATTCTTGGATTAGAATTAATAAATGCCTTATCATTTCTTTCAAATAAATTCCTTAAAAAAGACATAACTTTATCAATTTCTGTTGATTCAAAATATTTACCTACATCTTTAAAGTTTTGTTTATATTTAAAATTAAATATATCAACTGTTTTTTCTTCTTCATTTACTATAATTGCATCTATTCATCTATCATGAGGAGAGTGTTCATTATTAGAATATGTTCACTGCCTAGTTACAAAAATACTATCAGTTAAAGAATCTTCAATTTCATCTTCTTGTAAACCATAAAATTCTTCTAATATAAAAATACTAAATCCAATTGACTCCTCCTTGAAATGGAAAACAGTTCAATAATTATCAATTATAATTTCAATTTTAGATTTAAGTAAATTAAAATCCTGAATTGAATGTATTATTTCTTCCATTTGGATAAGTTAGTAATTAAAGATCACAATCTCTTCCACTTCTCCTCTACCACCAGCCTTACTATTAACATTCCTTCGAGCTTTCACTATTTTAAAATTAAATCATTTATAAAGCTCTCGAATAAAGGGGGTATTATGATTAGAAAGCATAACATTACAACCTCGTGCATCAAGTTCACGGAATGTTTCTGCGAGTTTTTGTTGCATATCTCGACCAAATGAGCTCTGATTATAACTCGTAAAATTTGAAGTTTCACTGAGGGTATCATATGGAGGGTCAAAGTACACAAAATCATCTGTTTTTGCCTTATCAAGGACATGTTCAAAACTCTGCACTTCTAGAACTGCTTCTGTTTTATTTAGCAATTTTGATGAATTGAGAATATTTTCTTTCTGAATAAAATCAGGATTTTTATATGCGCCCATTGGAACATTAAATTCTCCTCTGGAATTTACCCGATGAAGTCCATTGAAGCAAGTTCGATTAAGGTAGATAAATCGACCAGCACGTTGAATTTCATTATATTTTTTTGTCCAATTTGGAACTCGATCCCAAGATCGGATTTCCAAGTAGCATTCTTTCGTAAATTCAAGTTTCTCAAGAAATTGTATGAGTTTTTTTGGTTGGGTTTTTATTGTTTGATAAACATTTATAAGTTCTTCATTGATATCTGACAAAAAAGATTGTTTCTTTTGTACATTAAAAAAAACTGCTCCTCCACCGATAAATGGTTCGTAATAGTTGTTGAAGTTTTTTGGAAAAAGAAGTTCAAGCTGTTTGATAAGTTGACGCTTACCACCAACCCATTTAACAAAAGGCTTTGCTTGAATCATGTCTTTATTTTCCTCAAAAAATTCAACACCTGTTTTTTCGTCAGAAAAAAGTCCTTGTTCAAACCAGGATTGCACTATCCAAAAATTGAGTCAAATACGCCCAGCTAGTGCATGAAGATCCCCTATATACATGAGTTCAGGAATTTATGTAAATTAATCACTCTAACTATAGCTATATTTTACAAAAAACAACACTAATGGTTTTTAGATATTATTCCTTATCTAGAATAGAAACATCTAAGAAACTTTTCTGCAAATTATCACTGCAATTAAATTAATCTATCCCTTCAATTCTCACCAATTTTACAGTATCTGTAGCTCCAGAT
The DNA here is from genome assembly GCA_028687815.1 of Candidatus Altimarinota bacterium. GTDB lineage: Bacteria > Patescibacteriota > Gracilibacteria > BD1-5 > UBA2023 > CAIVSN01. Next base: position 13,525 of record JAQTZK010000009.1, read on the forward strand.
ATAATTTCAATTTTTGATTTTGAAATTCCAAAAATTTCTCCCAAAAATTTTTTTAGCTCTTGATTCGCTCTATCTTTTTCGGGGACAGCTTTTAGTCGTATTTTAATAGTTCCATCATCGAGTGTTTCTATGTATTCCGTTTTGGGTTGTTTTGTTGTAACTTTGATGCGAAGATAGGTTTTTTCAGATGAGAGTAATGGTGGGAACATGTAAAGAAATTATAGTGAATTCAATTCTTACTAAGCATATGAGATAATGAACCGAAAACAATCCATACCAAAAAAACACCCCCTCTGATATCTCTCTAAAAGTGAGATTCAGCTGTAGGATGCTTTTTAGTAATTTATAATTTTGTTTTTGCCTCTCCCTAACGGGGATGAGGTTGTGAGGTGTATTGTTTTGAGTTAGTAGCGTACTACTGGAGCCGATGATGGGAATTGAACCCATGACCCCCTCCTTACCATGGAGATGGCAAGGAATGGCACTAGATGTCAATAGCTAGAAAGCGTAGAGATTGAGTGAGGATATTTTCTTGTTTATCGTTTCAGTATTAGCAGTGAGATAGATTTGAGTGGTCTTTACAGAAGCGTGTCCGAGGACACTGGCAATGTTGAATATATCAAGGTCGTTGCGTACTAGTTCAGTTGCGAAGGTGTGTCTGAGACGGTGTGGAGAAAGGGGAAAGTCTATTTTTTCTTTTACCTTTTCAAATACGTTTCGGAGGTTCCGAATTCATAAGTTGAAGTTATTTTTCGAAGGAAAAAGGAATAGAGGATCAGAATGCTCAGCATGAAGAATGCGGAGGTATTCGGATAGTACGGGTATGAGTTGATTGCATACGGGTACTATTCGCCCTTTTCCACCCTTACCATTGCGAATGGCAATAGTGAGGGTGGCAAGGTCAAGGTCTGAGGGTTTAAGGTCGAGGAGTTCTTTACGTCTAATTCAGGTATAGAGCATAGTTTGGAATATGCAGATGTCCCTGAGTCAGAGAAAAGTATTTGGGTTAAAGAGATGAGTGATTGCGTATTTGAGTGTTTTGACTTGGTCTACTGACAAAGACTTGGGAAGTTTTTGAGGTTCACGCATTTTGGTGATAGTGTCGAATGGGTTAGATTCGAGGAGCTTATCACGTACAAGGTACGTGCAGTAGGAGTTAAAACACTTGCGAGCAGTGTTATAGGTAGCAGGTGACCATTTACGGTTGTAGCCTTCCGATGCAAGAAGAGTGCGAAAGTTTCGCACAGTTAGAGTGGTTGTATCGTCAGGAGACATGCCCGAAAGTGGAAGAAGAGAAAAGTAGAAGCGGTAGGAAATCAAAGTAGTTTCTTTGATTCACTCGTTGTACTGTTTTTCTAGAAGGAATTGTTGGAATAGCATAGGGGGAAAGGTTGGGCAAATAGAAATTTGCCCTTTTGGTATTTTTATATTCTGATGTTAAAGAACGTTTGCCTCTCGTTGAGGTACGAGGGTAGTGTAGGGGATGTTTTTGATATTGTCAAATTATAAGTGCCTTATTTGTGCCAGTATAGTGTTATATAAATGTTTTTTATATCCCTGCGGGGCTGAGATAAGCAAAGAAAAAGCCTTTTCTTTGGAAGAGGTAGGGTTAGTAGATGAGGGGTCCCTCTTGGCTTTCGCTAAAGCTACAGTCAATTCACCCATATGGGGTTGGCACCCCATGCCCCAGGAAATTTTTACGAAAATTAATCTATTCCTTTTCATTCCAGGAAAAAATGCTATATATAGATTGTGTAGGTATGTCTGAACAATATATCTACACGAAAGGAAGGAAGAACTATTTATTAACCCTTTTTTCTATGAAAATAGAGAGACTAAGGTGGGATAAGTATTTAGATGTTGTGTTGATTAATATCATCACTACCTGAGTACCGATACTCATCAAAAAACTATTCGAGTAATTCTTATAGAGTTTTTCCCCAACAGATGTTGGGTTTTTTTATACATAAAAAAAAGACCCACTGAACTGAGTCTTTTTTCTTAACTATTATATTTTTCCCCATAGAGAGACTAACTTCGAACCACTTTTCTGATTATTCTCTTTAATTTAAAATTTGATAAGAATAATAAGTTATAAGAGAGATAACCGAAGGAATAGTACACCATTTTTTCAAATTGTAAAAATAAATTTGCATATATTCGAGTTGTAAATAAAAGACAATACAATTAGTTCAGTTAAATTTGGGGGTTACGCCACGGTCGCTGAAGCGACGCTTGGTCGTAAATCCCCCACCTTTGAGGGTCTGAAAGGTTTATCCATATTTGCTAGAGCTTGAAAGAGTGAGTGAGGTCGGTATATGTCCTCTGCTACTCTGATGAGTTCTTTAGTATTGTATTGATAGCGTGGGAAGAGAGGGTAGAAGTTGAAGTTGACACCCCAACCGATAACCTCTGCTTTTTCAAAGTCCATTTCCTCAGGATTTGGAAAGTAAAAATCTTTGTGCCACCTGATAAAGTGGAGACCACGGTAGTATTTGCGGTAGTATCATGCTAATCGTCTGAATTTCACATCAAGTTCGAGAGGATTTTGAACGGCAACCATGAAGAGACAGTTGAGCTTTCGAGGTTGATAAATGAAATCAAGGAGTTTTTCATTTTCGCCTTTGAAGTTCTTGTCGAAGTTTCTCGGGTTAAAGTAAATGGATCACTCGTCAAGTGCGATATTGAAGGAGAGGTTTTTTGGTAGATTTGGATAGTTTTTTCTGAAGTTTTGTGCATTGATGCAATAGTTGTTGTAGAGGTGGGGTTTGTGCGAGTAGAGCAATTCCCTTTCGTCATACAAGTTTATATACTGGTGGTAGTCATAGATGTCAGTGAGTATGGATATGAGGTCTCTATGAGATTGGACTTGAAAATCAGTATATCCCGTCCAGTAGTTCGAGATATTGGTGATTTTGTGAGGATTGGCATCTCTCAGGTATTTGGTCATATTCTGAGTTTTACCACTTCCAAACATTCACATGGTAATATAGAATCAGTACATATATTTGTTTTGGTTAAAAAAAGCGGTTCAAGTCACCGTGTTAATGGTGTGTTTTTGAACCGCTGTGATGTTTTGTTGTGTTTTGGTGTAGTTATTATTCTATGAGTGGCATGATAGCTTTGACGAGTCAGAATATACATATTCCGAGTAGTGCATTGAGACACATAGTGACAGTGAATAGTGTAGTGTAATTTGAGAGTGCAATCACAACCGCCATTCCGATATGGTAGAAGGTGAAGGCAAGGAGTGAAGATGATAGATTGAGGACAAAGAGGACTCAGAAGAGCCAGAGTGAGACTCTTGCATATTTGACCGCGTTTCTTGTTACGATTGGAGCGAGTGAAGTTGCGGTTGATAAAGTCTTATCAAATATAGTCCCGAGGATTGGAAGGATATACGCAAAGACTTTTGAGAGGATAGAGAGCATATTATTTTTTAAGAGTTAATATGAGGATTGTGATCGTAAACATACCAAAGAAAAGTAGGACTATATAGTCGATGAAAGTAATTTGACCGTACGGGGCAATTTCAAATTTTCAGGGGAACATATTTGCCTCATTCGACATTTTAAACCATTTTTGATATTGAACGTTTACGATGACTCAGACAAAGCAGACATTGGTATCATTTGAGACGACTCAAAAAGTACGAAATATGGAGATAATGTTGTTAATAGGGTTCGTGAGCATTGATATTGCCACGTCAGGATATTTGAGAACCGCTTTAAGGGCTGGTGAGTCGGTATACTGAGAGACTGATAAGTCAATGGTGAAAGGTGAAGATTGAGAGTAATAAATGAACGAGCCGTCAGGATTGAACATATTGCAGGTTCAGGAGCCAGTATCTTGAAGGGTTGAACCTGAGAAGGTTCAGAGGGTGAGACTTCCTGATTGGTGAACGGCACTTGTTGTGCCAACGTTGCCTATCATTCCAGTGAGTGTTGCGGTAGTGTTGTTGAAGTTTGGTATAGGTGAGTTTATCTCTCAGGAGTCTGAGAAAAATCATTTAAGAGAGTCAGAAATGGATTTGAGAGGTCAGGAGGTATCAGGTACATTTTGGGTTGGTCTGACACGGCAATAATCTCAATCAGTGTAGCAATACTGAGTATCTCAGCAGGTGGAAGAGTTCGACCATTTACAACTGAGAGTTGAAGAAGTACATTGATATTTGGTGATGTCTCAGGAATATGTTGAAGTTCAGGAGCCAGCGTATTGGGTGGGGTTATCTATTTGAGGAAGACAGGAGTCGGAGTTGTTAACGCAAGCGTGTCAGGATATGTCCTGACAGAGGTAGTTATCTCATGATATTCTCCACGCGCAAGTTGTAGGTTGGAGATTTGCGGTTGAAGAAGTAAAGGAGGTGGTACCTGAGAAAGTAACAGGGGTACAGGTTTGAGGAGTTGGAGTATAGCCAACGGAGATAGTTGAACCTGAGGAAGTTCAGCCACTGGAGTTTGAGCCTGAGGAAGTTGAACCGGAAGAAGTGGAGCCAGTGGAGGAGTTTTGAGATACTGTTGTTGATACTTGAATATCGCAGCGGATATGACGAGGGTCAAAGACTCAAGGTTCTCAAGCACAATAGTTGGCTTGCTCAGTGAAGTCGAAGCGACAGGTTGAGTAGAGAGGATCATTGCAGTTTAAGTCCCAAGAATAAATCGAGTTGTCTGTGGTTTTGAAGTAAAGGATTGGATTTTCAAAAGTAGTGATATTGGTTAAGTCAATTCAAGGATGAAATGGAGTTGAAGTTTCAAAGTGTTTATCGTAATCGTTTTGAACGAGAAATGAGCCAGAGGAGTTAAGTCAGGCATCGGGGTATTTTTTAACGAAGAAAGAAGTATTTCAGTTAAAGGAAAAAGTAGGTCAGATTACTGAAGCTTGTGCTGGTTCTCTAATTAGTTTTGGTGTAGTTCAGGACAGTTGTAAAGTGTAGGTATAGCCGTCAGTACCGAGGTAAACAAAAGCATACGTATTGTCTTTGTACTTTATAATGAGGGGTACTTGTGCAGGAGCTACAAAGGAAGTATTGACGGGTGGAGTACCAGTGAAGAAGTTGTATATACTATCCCATGTTGAGGACTCAGAGTCTATGTTGGGTGCTTGCCAAAGATACTGAGGAGTAGTAGTAATAGTCATGGTATCGAGGTCTATAGTGTAGACCTCAAGGACAGGTCATACGGCATTGGTTGGATTGTAGCGTATGAGGGTGTTATTGACTACAAAATCAGTGGGTTGAATGTGGAAAACAAGTCAGTTGTTTTTATTGTAGATAAAATCAAAATAGTTAATTCCTCAAAAGTAGTATTGAACATAAGAAGCATGAATTCTCTCTATATTTGAGTTCTCATAAGCAATGTTTGAGTCTTTGAGGTATGAAAGACTATAACTACCGGGAGAAGTCCAAATAGTAGTTCATGAATATGATATAATGAATCAGTTTTCAGAACGTTCTAATTTACCTATACCAGTTTGAGCTGGAGTAGGAGAAGAAATACCATTGAAAGCGTTAGTATCAGATACAACGTGAAGGAGATTTGCAAGAGCAAAGAGAGTGACGGCGAGAGCGAGGAGTTTGGTATTTGTTTTCATATGAGTTAAGGGGGATAATTAATCTTTTTTGGCTCAGAGACGGTAAAAGCGAATTCAGAAGTAGAAGAGGATTGAGAAGCCGATAGGTAGAAGCCAGAAGAGGAGGAGTGAGGTGTTGTACATATCGCGAGAGATGTATATAGAACCGTCATTAGTTTGCATCAGGAGAGGTAGGTAGGAGCCTGATGCGGTAGTTGGTTCGAATTTTTGGAAACCACCCGAAAGATAGAGTGGAACAGGTGCGATATTCGGGCAATCAAGCCCCGTTATAACGGAGTTGAGAGTATCGAGATTGGAGTAGGTGCAGACTCAGAGATTAGACATAGTAGAGGGGGTTAATTACGGTTAAAGATATATACAGAAACACCTACCGAATAGAGGAATAGGTAGGAGAGAAATATAGGAAGTGCAAAATCTACAGCGAATATGCGGAGTAGTTCCACTAGTTTTAGCATAAGTGCGGAGTAGAGAACATGATCAGACATTGTAGCATTGTGATAATAATAAAGAGGAGACCCCCGAATTTTCGGGGGTGTAGTCCTTGCGATTATCGTCCTTTGATAAAGGATTTCGCGAATTTGATAACCCCGTAAATTGCGAGGATTACCACAATCCATTTTCCGAATTGCATTGCAATGGTAAGCAGTGAGACAGTTCCATTTACGGCTTGTTGTCCGAGAAGGTCGACGTCAGCCTGTGGCAAAGTAATTGTACCATCTGAAAGAACAACGGCGGCGGCGTGAGCCTGTCCGACAGTAGTTGCGATAGCAGTGGTAACAGCAAGAGCCGTCATGAGCTTTGAGGCGTGACGTGCACGGAATGAGCGAGATTGCTCAGCAGTGAGGATTTCCATAAGGAAAAAGAGAGGATTTAGTACGGGTGGTGAAGCCGTAGTGTTTTTTTATTCACCCCCCTGGTACTGGTTCGGGACGAGAGACAGAATGAGCCAGTACCGAGGGGCTAAATAAAAAAAGCGGTTCAGTGGCTTGCAAGTGGGTTCAGGACTTGCAAGATTGTTGAACCGCTTATTATTTGGTGTATCTAGGCTTTAGTAACGGGGGTTACTGGTTTGTTGTACATGAAGGCAAGAGCGTCATAGAGGGCGCGTGCCTCATTTGGTTTCAAGTCGATTTGGAGTTTGT
>JAQTZK010000085.1 GCA_028687815.1 Candidatus Altimarinota bacterium
ACAATTCACCTTCCAGAATTTGAAGAAATCCGAAAGGGGTTGTCGGAATTTGAGTCTACCACTTATGACCCATCTATAGCAAATGCGGTGCGAATTCTTCCATCTGGTCGTTTTGAAGGATTTTTTATGGCAAGAATTGTTAAGGTGTAATGTAAACGAAAATACGAGAAATAGTCGCTTAACTTTCTCTTAATCCTTCTTGGATATATTCTCAAGTGAAAAGCGGTGTCACCGCGTATTTTACTATAATTGGTGTATGCCTATCAAGCCCGAAGATTCAATAAAAAGCCCCAATACTTTTATCGCGACCACCAAAAGTAAATTTGGTAAGTTCACCAGAATGAAACAAGCTATAGTCTTGTTATTACTTCTTGGGAGTGGATATACAGGATATGCTTACTTTTTTAAGACTCCTACCACTGCCAATCGAGTCACCCTAACCGCTACCGTCAAAAAAGGTACTATCGAGGATTCTATCAAAACTACAGGAACTGCCAATCTCGTAAACGAACAAAAAATTCGTTTCAATCAATTAGGAAAAGTTATTGCTATCAAATTTAAACAAGGCGACTCTGTAAAACAGGGGGATATTATTGCGATGTTAGATAATTCTGATGCACTCAATTCTATTAAGCAAGCAGAAATTAATTTAAGTAATGCAAGAATTTCACTCGCACAAGATAGGAAGCCTGCAGAACAGAAAGATCTTTTGCAGTCACAAAATGCTATTAACAAATCAAAAAGTGATATTGCGAGCGCAGAACAAAACTATAGTAATCTACAAATAGAGAAAACGAACAAGTTACAGGATGCCAAAAATGCTATCTCAAGTAAGCTAGCTGCAGTTGAAGTGAGTAAGGTTGATGTGCTCAACAAAGAATCTTCGTATCAAAGAGATTTAGATTCCAAAAAATCTCAATTAGAGCTTGCAAAAAATCAATTAAATACCCTCATTGCTCAGGAAGGGCAGACTGACTCCAATACGAATACGGATACCAAAAAAGCTATTTCATCTGCCATGACGGATGCACGTAAACAGCTCATTGATGCTCAAGTATTGCTTTTGACGGTTGATGAGATGTTTGGGATTACTCCCGAAAATCATACCAAAAATGATGCGTATCGATCATACATGTCATCCAATCGATCCAAGGTTGAAATGGAATGGTATACTTCCAATGGATTACTGCAGAAGTATACCACAAAATATGAAGCTTTATCCAATGATACGGTTGCAGTAAATACTGCCTATGAATTGCTCTCAGGAACTTCTGATCTCTATAATTCTCTTATTACCCTTGGGGCTGATGCAGCAGAAACTATCAAGGCTGGACTTGTCTCAACTACCTATTCCCAATCTACTATTGATGGACAATACTCAAGTATGTTGAGTATCAAATCTCAAGCACAGTCTGCCTACGATACCATCCAGAACTCTAAGGCAAATATTCTCAAACTTTCCGATCCATTATTGATAAAACAACAAGGGCAAAACAATATTGAGAAACAAAAACTCACGATTAGTGATCTTGAAATTGCTATTGCTAATTATGACCGTGACTACAAATCAGCACTGGCTAATCTCAAAAATACTCAAAAAAATCTCGAAAATGATGTAGTGAGTCTCAGAAATACTCTACTGCTTACTAAAAAAAATTATGATGCACAATTTGCTCAAACAGCGGCAAATATTACCAATCTCAAATCAACACTTGCGGTCAATATTGCCAGTGCGGATTTTGTAAAAAAATGAGCTACATCTGAAAAAATTCAAATGGCAAAAAATGATATTGCCAAGCAAGAAATCGCACTTTCAGATGCCAAGAAAAATCTTGATAAATATCGTATTGAAGCTCCATTTGATGGGGTGATTCGACAGATCGATTTCAAGGTAGGTGACAACCTTGTTTCCGACGATACCAAATATGTCTATATCGATAATCCAAATACTCTGGAAATTTCTGCAACCCTCGACCAAATAGATATTGCAAAAGTGAAAATAGGACAAGCGGTCAAAGTTACATTTGATTCTTTTGCGGATGTGTCGTTTACAGGAAGTGTGACTCAGGTAAATTCTACGCCTATTTCTACCTCAGGAGTAACTTCTTATACCATCAAAATGGCTATGGATAAAAAAGATTATAAAATTTATAGTGGCATGACCGCCAAAGTAACTATTACGATAAACAAAAAATCAGATATTTTGGTAGTGCCTGCTGAATATATACAAACTCGAGGAAATGTGAGTAATGTAACACTCAAGGATGCAACGGGTAAGGGTATACGAACGGAAGTGGTTGTTGGATTGACTACAAATACGAGTGCAGAAATCGCAAGTGGACTCAATGAGTGAGATGAAGTGTTCAGGTTTGTAAACGTGGCATCAAGTAGCTCGGGTTCTACTGCAAATTCAAATGATGCCATTCGAGCTGCTTCTCGTGCTGCCGGAGGTGGATTTGGCGGTGCTGGAGCTGCTGGTGGTCGACCAGGGGGATAGTTTTTAACGACTGATTTTCATTATTTAAATTTTTTTATGCAGTCACCCTTGATTCAGACCGAATGAATTAGTAAATCATATATACTTGGAAATCAGGAGTTGGAAGTTCTGAAGTGAATTGATCTCCAAATTGATGTAGGTGAATTTGTTTCCATTATGGGACAATCTGGATCAGGTAAATCAACCCTCATGAATATCATCGGCATGCTTGATATTCCTAGTCATGGGAAATATCGATTTAATGGCCAAGATGTTTCGGAACTATCTTCAGATGATCTCGCATTGGTGCGGAGACAAAATATTGGATTTATTTTTCAAAATTATAATCTCTTACCAAGAATGTCTGCTTGGGATCAGGTTATGGTGCCACTTCTGTACCAATGAGTTACTCGATCTTTGCGTGAAGAGCGAGCTTTTGAAGCACTCAAAAAAGTAGGACTTGCCGATAAACTTAAGAGTCTTCCAAGCGAAATGTCAGGATGACAACAGCAACGAGTGGCGGTCGCAAGAGCGATTGTTTCTGATCCACTTTTGATTCTTGGAGATGAGCCAACTGGAGCTTTGGACAGTCGCACAGGAAACGAAGTTATGGAACTTATTTCTCTTTTGCATGAAGAAGGTAAAACGGTGGTTATCATCACTCATAGTTCTGAAATAGACACTTTTGCCAAACGGCATATTTTTATGAAAGATGGACTTATTGTTTAGAACTGTATTTATGATTATCAAGGAACATATAACCGGAGCTCTCAGCTCTATTGCAAGCAACAAACTTCGAGCTGGACTTTCTATGCTTGGTATAGTTATCGGTGTATTTTCTATTATTGTTATGCTCGCTATCGGAGAGGGAACTACGAGTAAAATTGTTTCTCAACTCAGTAGTATGGGGGCAGATTTGATAACGGTAACTCCAGGTTCACGAAATCAGTCAAATGTTCGGTGAAGTTCAGGCGGAAGTTCTCCTAATCTGATCGATGATCAATTTTTAGAATTTGTTCGAGGGATTCAGGGGGTGAAAGATATTTCCCCCACAGTGAGTACATCTAAGCAATTAATCTACAAAACCTATAATACCAATGCTCAAATACTTGGTGTATCTGGAACATATCAAGCGCTCAAAAATATCGCCCTTCAAAATGGTCGGTTTATTGATGAGGCTGATGTAAAAAAAGTAAATGATTCTATTGTGCTTGGAGCCACTCTCGCTACCAGTGCTTTTGGCGCAGAAGATCCTATAGGAAAAGAAATCAAATTACAAAATTCTATTTTCACAGTAATTGGAGTTTTGACTGATAACTCTCAGACGAATAATCGAGTATTTCTCCCGATTTCTACCGTAATGCTCAAGATTTTGGGAACTCATTACTACTCCTCTGTAGATATTCAGGTAACTGATGCTTCTCAGATAGCAAATACGAAAAGTTTCATTACTACTGAACTCAATCGATATCTCAAAGTGACAGATGCGAGTGTGGAGAAATTTACCATCAATTCTCTGAGTGAAGTAGTTTCTAGTCTAGAATCGGTAAGTGCGACTATGTCAATGTTTCTCTGAGGTATTGCAGCCATATCTCTGTTAGTTTGAGGTATAGGAGTTATGAACATTATGCTGGTTTCTGTAACTGAGCGAACCAAAGAAATCGGTATTCGAAAAGCTATATGAGCTACCACACAGGATATTCTGATGCAATTTTTGGTGGAATCGATTATTATAAGTATTTTTGCGTGATTAATTGGTATTGGATGAAGCTTTTTGATTGTGTATTTGATAAGCCAATTCATGACGGCTATTATTACCAGCAACTCTGTTATAATTGCTTTTGTATCTGTGGCTTGTATCGGGGTATTTTTTGGAATTTTACCCGCTTCCAAAGCATCGAAGCTTCGTCCAATTGATGCACTGCGACATGAGTAGTAGGGTAAAATTGATATTTGTACATCATTATTTGGTGTGAATTAGGAGGGATATTTTCTTCTACTAATTGCTCTCTTGTAAATATCTGCTAAAATCCCCCTCAAGCTCCCACCTCTCAAAATCAAGAGCCCCTTACCTCCCACACCATACCTACATGGTCCCACAAAAAACACCAAGGCCTTCCGAACAACCAAAGAACAAATACACCTTTGGCTTCACCCTCATCGAGCTTATCGTAGTCATTACGATCCTCGCCAT